>JADLDL010000179.1 GCA_020846655.1 Saprospiraceae bacterium
AGGTAAACGAAATTTCATCACCCACCTGATAGGCCCCGTCGGAGGGTTGCGGCACGCCCACGAGGCTGGGGGGCTCGCGGTCGATGCGGCCTTTGATGATCTGGGAGTAGCCGGGCTTGTCGCTGGCAGCACCGGTACAAACAGCCCAGGCGTGGATCTCATAGGGGCCGTCGGATAAGCCCGCCGTTTCCCAGAAGAACTGCGTAAAATCCGGTTCTAAGACAGGCGGTTTAGGGTTGGGCAGCGCCGCAAACCCCGACCAGTTGGGGTTGTAGCGGTCCGAAATACCGGGGATGTTGATCCAGGCGCCATCGCCGTCGGTACGGCGGTACTGGATGCGGACCAGTTGTAAATCCGTCGAATTCAGGTCGTACCCGGATGCCGTGATGCGCCGCAGGGTGCCGGGTTGGTCGGGGTCGTTGTTCCGGACCACCCAGTTTTGTTCCGGCACATTGATGTCCACTTCGCTGCAAGGGCGGATGAAATGGGCGCCCAGGTAGAGGCCTGAGAAAAACTTGGGATCTCCGGCGAGGGGCAGCGAAAGGGCAAAGTTGCGCTCCATTTCGCATTCCGACACCAGGGCCACCAACAGGCTGTCGTAGTCGTATTCAATCGGCCCGCGCTCTACAGTAAGGGTAATGGGCGTAGAGGTGTTATAGGGTACGATATATTTAATAGTATTGTTGTTGAGTTGCTGGCCGTTGAGTTTGATGATGGCACCGTGGGGGTTGTTGGACGCGACGGCGGTGAAGCCGTAGGTCCAATCCTCGTTGGACGCGCTGAGGTTGCCCAGATTCATTTTAAACACAGCTGGCTCGCGGGCCGGTACATTGACGGCTATAAACTGGGAGCCTTGCGACAAGGCCAGGTTGGGCCCTTCGCGGTTGGCAGTGCCGGGTTCCCAGGGACAGGACGACTGGCCGGCTTTGAGCCGGAAAACAGGCGTTTTGTAGACCGAGTCTTTGGCCACATCTACGGTAAACGCGTCGCCTGGGTCGTTGTCCTTGAGTGTAAAGCCGATTTGGACACCTTTTTCAGTGCCCGTGCCCCCGGCATCAACACTGTTGCTGGTTTTGGTAATCAACTTGATATTCCCTTCAAAACCGACTTTTTTGATCTTGAAACCATAGCCGGTCCCGATGGAAAATTCGCTGTTGACCAGGTTTTCCACCGACACCTTGTTGCTGGTATCGCTGGTCTCGGAATACTCATACACGGCGCCGGCATCGAAGGAAATATTGCGCACGAATTCGGCGCTATCCTTCAATTTCTGGTTTCTGTCCAGAATCGCATTCCAGCGGTCGATGGATTCGAGGTACTGCGCCACGGAGGCTGAATCGGCGTCCGGGTTGGCCGCCAGGTTGCCCAGATAACGCATCATGTTGTTCCGGATGTTGAATTCGGAGTACACAAACGTAGTGGCAAAGGTGCCGGGTTGAACGTTGAGCACCTGCTTGACCGTCACCGTACAGGTATCAAAGCTCACTTTATCGGCAAAACCAAAGATCAGGTTGATGGCTTCGCCGACGAAAACATCGCCGCCGCGTTCGCCACCGACGATGAGTTCGCCGTCGTCCGTTGAAATTTTATTGCTGAAACTCGTGCAGGTTTCAAACGAGTTGTCTGAAATCCGTTGGTAGGTAAGTTGCGCTTCGGTGCCGATCATTATTTTGGGTTCGATTTCCTCAATAATACCGATGCCGAGCGGGGCCAGCACAGCAGTGATTTTGGGTCCGGACGAGATTTCGAGCGTGTTGTTCAGGCCTATTTCCGTTTCACTTTTGATCACTGTTGTTTTGCAAATTTTTTCATTTTTTTCCAAAAAAGCCGAACTACCGTCACCCGGCGGATCGCGCAGGATGATGGTGGGGATTTCCGGCATCATGGAAGTAAAGGTGTTCTCCTTGTTGCGGATACCGGTTACGATAGCCTGCCGGGTCAAAGTGCCCTCCCGGTCTGCCAGCGATTTGCCGACAATTTGCAAGGTTTTCAAAAACGGCGGCGATGGGTTGGGCAACCCTACCTGAAACTTGTAGGTCAGCACGCCATTGGACATAGTCGTATCCAGGGTTTGATCGGCGATGCCGTTGATGATCTGGAAACTGGCCGTGTCGAGGGGGCAAATGCCATCATCAGCAGGGGTTTCCACATAACGCTCCACCAATTTGATGGCGAGGGTGACGTACTCGCTCTGGTCCAATACAAACACGTCGGCGCTGCACCCCGGCACAGGGTCCAACCCGTTTACGATTTGCACTTCCGGCGGGGCGAAGTAGGTAAAATCAATGATCGTGTCCGTTTTGCTCAAATCGATCGTTGAGCCCCCCTGTACCTGAAACGCATCTTTAATTTTGGGATCGGAATGTTCCACCACAGCTACCGTCAGGGCTTCCAGTGGCGGCAATTCCAAAAATTCGAAATTGCCTTCCTCGTTGTCCAGCGTAAGGGTACGCTCCAGGCAGCCATCCACCGAACGCAGCTTCACGATACACACGGTACCCTGGTTTTGTGCGTCGCCGGCAGGCGCTTTGATCACCGACTTTTTGCACAAACCGCCAGCCACCTGGCCTTTTACCTTGCGGGTCGTGATGTCATTGAACAAAATGCCCGCGATGGGGCTCGACACATTGGTCACATCCCAAAAAGCCGGAATAAACACATGGTCTTCAAAAACGGGGCTGATCTGGGCCGTCGTTCCGGGGTCAAAATCAATGACAAATTTGCCGGTCGAGTCGGTAAAAATAGGCGGGCTAAAGCGGGCGCCATTGACCAAAAGTTCCACGTTCGGCGCAAAACAATCGGTGTTTTTATACCGAACATAGCCCGATACCGGCACCGTAGAGCGGTCCGTAAAATCGACCTGGTCCACCGAGGTGACGCTGGGGTTGAGGCTTACCTGGCGGGTTTCGGGGGTAAACACGTGCGGCGAGGTCATTTGCCGGGCGGCAAAAGGCGTCCAGTCGGCGCCGGTATTGGTACCAAAACCCAGGAGCACTGAGCCGCTGTTGTTCAAGCGGTTGCCGTTGCCTTCGTTTAGCCCAAAATAAACGCGCAGGCCTTTTTCCTGGATATCACGCGGGTTTTGGAAGTGTTCGGTAATCTTGGCGTTGCTCAGGGTGGTGTCGTACAGTGCCATTTCGTCGATGAGGCCGCCGAAATAATCCGTCCGGCCGCCGCCGCTGGGCCGCGCGCCGAGTATCCAGTTCTCGGCGGGGTCGGACCAGTTGCCCGATACGCCGGCAAACGTGTGCGCCCCCAGCGACACGCCGTTTTTATAGGCCGTCACGGTGCGGTTGGCGCCGCTGCTGTCGATGGTGAACGCCAGGTGCTGGTAGCCCATGCCAAGCGCGCCAAAATCGTGCTCCTGGCCATTCAGGTAAAACCAGATGTTGTTGTTCAGGCCATTTTGCCGGAGCAGGAGCCGGAAGTCGTTGCCGGGCCAGCGCTTGGAAACCAGGCACTGCTCGCCATCGGGGCCGGCGCTGTTCACCCAAAGTTCCAGGGTCGCCTTGGGTGTCACGGAGAAATCGGGCAATACCGCATAATCCGCCTCATTGCGGGTAAATTTGAGCGCGCGGTACATGTAAAAATCCTTCATCGGCTCCGCCAAAAAGGTGGTGCCGGTGCCGTAACTGGCCGATTCGATGCGGTAGTACCCCTGCTGGTTGGTTTTGCCCATCGTGCGCACATTGGGCCGCTCCGGGTCAAAAATGGCGCCGCAGAAGTACAATTTGTGGCGTTTAAGGATGTCAAACGACTTGACACCCCGCTCCTCGTCCATCTTCCAATAGTGGGTCAGGTTGGGCGTGAGCGAGGAGGCCGTGCCCATCCGGACTTCGCCGAGATCGAGTTCGTCGAGGCGGCGGTTGTAGAGGCGCAATTCGTCGAGGTAGCCGGTCCAGCCGCCGGCGCCGGTGCCGGTTCGGGCGCCGATCTTCAGTTCATCGGCCGAGGGCAGGGGCGCCATGGGAGCCAGGCCGGTCAGCACGCCGTCCAGGTACAAACGGCCTTGCCCGCCGCTGCCATCAAAACTGAAGGCCACGTGGTGCCAGCCGTTTTTGGTGCTGTCGGGAAACGCCGTCGATAAAAACGGCGCGCCCGTGGCCGAGGTGGCCACTTCCACGCCTTCATGCCCGCCGCTGCTGGCCAGGGCACGGATATACAGCGGAAACGGTGCAAACTGGATCAGGCCGGCGTTGGCGTTGGCGGCATCGGTCCGGATCCAAAAAGCCATTGTCCAATCTTGTCCGCTGGCGGGCAGAAACGCCGCCTGGCCGGGATCGGCCTGGGCAAAGGCGCCGTCGGTGGGTCCGAATTTGGCTGAAAACCCCTGCAAGGGGGTAAGCGTTACGAGCGCATCGGGCACCGGGCGGCCACTGGTGGTCTGCACCCAGCCCGTCACCACGCCGTTGGGCACCTGAAAGCCCAGGGCTTTCCCGGCTGAGCCTTCGCCGTAGAGGTTGCGGCCCCGCACTTCGTAGTTGTAGGGGATCCCGGGAATGACGTTAAAATCGTTGTAGTTGCGAATGTTGCTGCCCACGGCAGCGAGGAAAATGCCGTCGCGGTAAATATTAAACCCCTCGTTGGGCGAAGGGCCCAGCGCGTCGATTTCCCAGGACAATTGGATGCGGTCGAGCAAATCGCCCTGCGTAGCCGTAACCGACACCGCAAAGGGCGGCAACAGGTACCGGGCATAGAAACCCAGGGTGGAGTTGCGGTCCAGGCCATCCAGGTACCCGACAAAGGTCTGACCGACGGCCACTGAAGTCCGGTATTTCTGGCTGGTGGCGCGGGCGCGGCTGCCAAAATTGAAAAAGGCAGTTCCGGAAAAACCATTGGTATCCACTGCGGCTTCCGGCCCGCAGGTTTGTGCCGTCAGGGAGCCTTGGCTAAACCCCAACAGGAATAGAAACAATAGAAGATATATAGGGCGCATGACCTTGCTTTTTTGTGTGAAACAAATCAGATAGAATTGTCATGCGGGTTATTTTACCCATACTTCGATCCCGCCTACGGCAAAGTGCTCGTCGGATTCTCCTTCGTTGTTGCCATAACCAAAATACACCCAAAAAGGCGTGGAGCGCTTGCCGATCATTTCTCCGGTAATCCAGTGGTCCGATTGGTTGGCCGGCGCGACAAAACTGCTGGCGTTGCGGAACAGGTCATAGTCATACAACCAGGTCTGGCTCATTTGGGTAGAGTGCCCCTGCCAGCCTACGCGGATGCCGTTGCCAAATTGGTCGTTGGCAAACGCCGCAAAGCCGTTGGAAGAGAGGTCGCCCGGGTCCCAGTTGCCGATGATAAAATATTTGAAGACGATTTTTACGTAGTCGTACGAACCCGGAGGGCTGAACTGTTTTTTAATAACATAGTCGTTGATCGCCGGCTGAAGCGCTTTGCCGGCAAAATCGCCAAAGTCTTCTACCGGGCAGGTGCCGGCAATACCGTTTTTCCAGGCGCCGCGGTCGTCACTGTCGTCCAGCGAATAGCCCCAACCCTCTGCACTGCTTTCCAGGTAGTCGACTTCCACCAGGCGCCAATCCCCCACACCATTGAAGGTCATGGAACTGTTGTTGGCGAGGTTGATGCCGTTGGTAGTTACGGTACCGGATACCGTGGCGGCGCCGGGCGTTACGGCCAGTACTTCGGTATTGTTGGAATACATGGCCACCTTGCCCTCGGCCGTAGAAAACAGGCCGCTGTCTTTGTCGCCGTTGCTTCCGTTGAACGCATATCCGTTGTTGCTCGCTCCGTTCACCCCCGGCGCTCCGCCGCGGGCCAGGTAGCCGCCTACGGCCACCACGCTGTGGGTGACCGGCAGGCTTGCGCCGGCCACGGCTATTTTTTCGGCTTGCACCGTACCCGCGCTGGGGAATTTGTTCGTTTGTCCGATCAAAGACAGCGCATACGGCGCCGAGGTCAGGAGCACGCGCGGCGTCAGTTCGGCTGAGCCGACCGTGATGCCGAGATAGTAGAGTTGGTCAAACGGTGCGTTGAGCGGGTTGCTGTTGTCCGCGCCAAGGGTGGCGCTGTAAATGCCGCTACTCACTTCTACGCTGTTTTGCGTTTCCGACCAAATTGCCGAACCGCCCGTTTCAGTGGTGTACAATTTGAAGGTGACGGGGTATGTACCATCGTCGACTGCCACACCATTGGCCTTTTTCAGGATACCCTGAACGCTGAGCGTTGGGTTCAGTTGGGCGTGCAAAACAGGAAGGGCCAAAGCCAGGAAGCCAAAAAGCAGGAAGATCCCCCGGAAGGTAGAATACTTTTTCATGAGTAATGACAGGTTTGAAAATTTACGATGCGTTTCCTTTTTCTTCGGCGCATGCCGGAAAAGGAATGTTTCGCAAACCTACGATAAATGGTCGCCAGCCATGTTAAATTACACTTAGAAGCAAGAAGTATGTTTGTCGCACTCCTGACAACTGCCGGCGAAGGCAATGTAAGCCCTACCCTATTCTTGTTAGATCAGTAGTTCTCAGCCTGCCTTCTCCAGAAATTATCCTCAGGGCAAGCGTTGCAGCAGCACCTTTCGGCTCACACTGCCCGCTTCCGTTTGTAATCGAACATAGTACACCCCGGAGCCCAGCCACGAACCCGTGTCCGAACGGCCGTTCCACTCCA
>JADLDL010000180.1 GCA_020846655.1 Saprospiraceae bacterium
ATATTTTTTAAGCCAACTACGTTGGAATATCGAATATCGAACCGCAGAATATCGAATGTCGAAGTAAAAAAAGCGCCTTCAAACGTTTAAGTTGATGGCTATGGGGTGTGGGGCCGGCAGGCCCGAGGCGCACATGTAGGCGTCGCCGATGGTTTTGATTTTTTCCACCGGGAGCCGGCCAGGCCGCCGCAAAGCAACAGGAAAAACGCGAAGGTGGTACGCATGGGCACAAGGGTCAAAACGGAGACAGGACAATTTTTGACCCATTGGACGCGGCGCGAAGGCGTCAGGACGCAGCGCTAGCGCATTTTCCCGTAGCCTTTGCCGATCCGGCCCGGGAAAACGACCAATTGGATAAAATTCAGTTCCAGGGTGTCGAAGAAAAACCGGCGGCCGCCGGGCATGGCCACTGGCAGCTTGGGGAAATACCGGAGCGTGGTGCGCAGGTAGTAGGTTTGGAGGTAATCGGGCCGGATGTCCCAGCCGAACGTGAGGCCCGGCTTCATCCCCTCGAAGCGGCCTTCGATCCGGCCGCCGTTGGCATCGGTGTCGGTCACCCGCAATTGCTCGTAGCTCAGGACCGGACCGGCAAACACAGCGAACCCGTGGTAGTCGGCCAGGAATTTGATGGCCTCGAAACTCAGGGCGCGGCGCTGGACCTTTTGGCTGTAGCCGTAGGCGCCGATGCTGTTGCGGTAGCCCCGCCACACGAGGTTCAGTTGCAGATCGGGCCGGTAGAGGTAGTAGCCGATGTTGACATCGAGGAAGGCCTTGCTGGCCACGTGCCGGTCGATGTAAGGCGCTACGGCTTCGTTGTGCGGCGATTTCCGGACAAACAACGCCTCCGAGGGACCGATGGCGAGCGTGAGGCCGCGCAGGCGGTGGCGGGCGGCCAGCGAGTCGGTGAGCACACGGGTGCGGCCGGTGCGCCAGTTTTTTTCGGCGTTGATCGTGGTTTCAAACATCCATTTGTAGCCGAACGACAGCCACAGCGGCGGCGTTTGGATCTTTGATTCCACGGTCGGGCTCGTGTAGTACCGGAAGGTATGGGCGGCGTTGTAGCCCAGGCCGAGTTCGAAGAGTTGGTGGTCAAAATTGTACAAAACGCCCGCCAGCAGCGGGAAGCGGGAGCGTTTCATCGTGGGTCCTTCGCCCTGGCGGTAGTGCGCGCTGAGCCAGGAAAAGCCGAGGTAGGGCCGCAGTTTGCGGTCGCGGATTTTCCAGGGGAAAAACTGAAACACCGATTCGGCGCCGGTGGAATAGCCTTCGCGGTTGAAGGTGGCCAGGGGCACGGCCAGGTAGAAATCGGCATGCCCCCAGAAATGTGTGCCGCCGAGCAGGAACCTGGACTCGCCGTGGGGCCCCAGGGTGCGGCGCTCCAGTTCGCCGGGCGTGGTGTTGCCGGGCTGGGTGGGCAGGAACACGCGGTTGTCGGTGCCCAGGTTGAGTTGGGCGAAGCGGTGCCGGGTGGGGCCGCCGTCGATGTAGGGCTGGGCGCGGAGCAGGGGCAGGCTGGCAAAAAAAAGCCCGGCCAGGGCAATCGGATAGAATACGTGGAGCATGCCGGCGAAACAGTGTTTGGTGGCAAAGATGTTGTTTTTTGCGCCGACCAGAAGCATTCGTAATTTACACAATTTGTCTACTTTCGCCATCGCAGCAACCAAAATCCGTCCGTCACCTTACAACCCTCCCCATCTGCAATGGAAACGTTTAACTGGGACGATGTCCTCGATGATATCGCCGAACAGCACGCCGTACTACTGCTCGGCCACCATTTTCTGCCCGGCGCCCAGGAGCAACTCCACACCGCCCTCACAGAAAAACTGGGCAATACATTGCAACATTTCTACAGCCGTGACGGCCTTTTTCTGTTCCGCGACAACGACACCAAAACCACTGCCCAACAAGTGACCGCCCGATTCTACCGGAATAATGCCCCGGATGATGCGATCCTGAAAAAAATTGCAGCAATGCCGTTTCGGCTGATGATTTCGGCGAATCCAGACAAGTCTATTGTCGACGCCTTTGCCAAATACAAACTGCGCCTGCAATTCGACTATTTTTCGAGCAGCAACAAAGAACAGGACTACGAAGTAAAACGCCCCACCGAAGAAAATCCCCTCCTGTACAACCTCTGCGGAAGTGTCGAAGACCCGGAGTCAATGATCCTGGATTACGACGACTTGTTCAAAATGCTCAAAACCCTGCTGGCCGACCTCAAAATCCCCAACGAACTCCGGCTGCCGCTCATGAAAACCACCACCTACATTTTCGTAGGCTTCCATTTTGAGCGCTGGTACACGCAGTTGTTCCTGCGCTACCTGAACATGAACGACAACCAGTTCAACAACAACAGCCGCAACTTTGTCCTGAAAACCACCTTCCAGGAGGCCGATATGGAGCACTTCTTTCTCCAACAGTTCAACATCCGCTATATCGGCGCCGACTGGACGTTTTTTGAGGAACTACACCAGCGTTTTGCAGAAAAATACCCCGGCAAAATGCGCCAACTGACCGATCAACTGTCCCCTGCTGCGGCAACCATTTCCCAACTGGTAGCCAAAGGCGATGAGGCCGCCGCCATTTCCATGCTCCATATTTTAAAAGGCCAACTACCCCAGGAGGAACAAGATATGCTGGTCATGGCGGAGGCAGCGTATCACCATTATCTGGCCGACAAAAATGACGGCACTGTATTGACCGAACACCTGAACGTAAACCTCGCTAAGCTCCGGAAAACCCTCCTGGACCTGGCTAAAAAAATAGCGTAACCCATGGCTGCTACAAAATCTCGTTACCTCGGGGTGCAGCCGTTCAAAACGAGCGACCAATCCCTCTTTTTCGGCCGGGACGAGGATATTGAAAACCTGCACGATTTTATTTTGCTGGAAAAACTGGTCGTGCTGTTTGGAAAATCAGGCTACGGCAAATCCTCGCTGCTCAATGCCGGCATCATACCCCGGCTCCTGGACCCCCGGCAATCGGCGGCGTTTCGATTCCAACCCATTGAAGTGCGGTTTACGGATTATGATGAAAGCCATTCTATCACACCGCAAGAGACGCTGAAACGCATGTTGGGCGCCATCCCCACTGACCCGGCCGCCGATTTTCTGAGCGGCATGGGCTTGGACGACACCTTGTGGATGCAGTTCAAGCGTCGCCAAACGGCGGCCGGCGGCCAGTTTGTACTGCTCTTCGACCAGTTCGAGGAATTGTTCTCCTATCCGGCCGAACAGCAGGAAACCTTCCGGCGCCAGCTGGCCGAATTGTTGTACACCGATATCCCGAAGGCGCTACGGGGGCAGTTGGAGGAATTGGATGAGGACGCCCGCCGCTACCTGGCCCGGCCCATGAACATCAAAGTCGTGTTGGCCATCCGCAGCGACCGCATGAGCCTGCTGGATTCCATGAAAGACGTGCTGCCGGCCATCCTGCACAAGCGGTACGAACTGCGCACCCTAACGCCCGCCCAGGGCCGCGACGCCATCGTGCGGCCCGCCGGTATTGTCGGAGAGGCCTTCAACTCGCCGCCTTTCGAGTATACCGAAGGTGGCCTGCATGCCATCCTTCAGGCACTCACCAGCAAGTCGAACGCAACGAAAGACAGCGGCGGCGCTGCGGGCATAGAAGCCTTTCAACTCCAGATGATCTGCGAATACCTGGAAGGCCGGGTACGCGACGGCCTGGTGCCGGACCTGGACGGCAACGGCCTGCCCGACATCACGGAGGATGAACTGCCGGAAATGGACGCTCTGTATGAAAATTACTACTACCGCAAACTTGATGAACTACCCCCTGCCGCGCGCGAAAAAGCCCAGCGGGTACTGGAAGACGCCCTGCTGGCCGAAGATGGCGCCACCGGCGAAGGCCGCCGCAAAAGTGTGGACCGCCTCGACTTGCTGCAAATGGGCCTGAGCGAAAGCCTGCTCGACGAGCTGGAAAAAACATACCTCATCCGGCGCGAACTGAACACGGTAGGCGGCTACAACTACGAACTCAGCCACGATACCTTGCTGGCGCCTGTGCTGAAAGCAAAAAAGAAACGCCTGGAAGAAGAAGCGGCGCGCAAGCGGGCCGAGGAAGAAGCAGCGGAGCGGGCGCGGCTTCGCTTGGAAAGCGAAAAAATTCGTCGTGCCCGGCGGCGCAATGTTGCGGTGGCTTTGTTTGCGTTTGGCTTGCTTGGATTCGCGTTTTGGCAAATGGCCGCCGCCTCAAAATTAAAATCGGAGGCTGAAAAATTAGCCCGCTTGGTTGTATCCAGCCGCCTTAACTATGCCCTCAAAAAAGTTCTGGCGCTGGAGTACGAGGCTGCCTACCGCACCTTATTGAATTCGGAGGAACTGGGTGTAATGCCGCACGAACTTGGTCAGGCGATGTATGAAATCGCCTACTGGCTGGTGGAAACGGGAAAATTTGCAGAGGCTGACATGGCAGCCCATCGGGTAGCAAAATTGCTGGGAAAGGGCAAAGACGGAACAATAAATAACCTGGAGGATGGGCGTGCAGTACTCCAGAGAATGGATGCAATGGAATACCAGCGCATGCGCGAACGCTATTTCCCGGTAATGGTACCCATACCTGCTGGTACGGCAATTTTGGGTGGTGAGGACAATGACGATGAAAAACCATCTCATGCAGCTATCCTTTCCGCCTTTAAAATGGCGCGCACCGAGACCACTTGGTGGCAGTATAACCTGTTCTGTGAGGTGACGGAGAGAAAAAAGCCGGAAAAACCAGCCGGATGGGGCGGAGAGGGCGATAATCCTGTGATCAATGTCAATTGGTATGATGCCGTGGACTATGCCAACTGGCTGAGCCAGCAAGAGGGCTTGGAAAACCTCATGTCCAAAACAGAAGATGGCGAGTACACACTAAAACGCGGCACGAAAGGCTATCGATTGCCTACCGAAGCCGAGTGGGAATATGCGGCGCGTGGCGGCAGGGACGGTAGCCCGGAATATGCCGGCAGCAACGACATAGACTCGGTTGCCTGGTATGGCGAAAACAGCGGCAGCCGTACGCAGGCCGTAGGCCGCAAGAAAGCCAATGCGTTGGCCCTTTTTGACTTGAGCGGCAATGTATGGGAGTGGTGCTGGGATTGGTCTGGCGCTTATCCGGCAAGCGCTGAAAAAGACTACATAGGGCCTCGGGAGGGTTCGGACCGCGTTGTCCGCGGCGGGAGTTGGGGCAACAACCCCGAGTTCTGCCGGGTGGCGTTCCGCCCCGGGTTCTTCCCCGCCTACCGCAGCAACTCCTTAGGCTTCCGCCTGGTGTTCGTCCCGTAGTCAGTTGGCAGTCCACTCCGGCTTTACGTATGAGCCCAGCGCGTTGTTGGAAAAAAGGAGAGGCAGGGGAGGGACGACCCGGCCGCGCCTTTTTTTTCAACAACAAGCGTTTTTTTTCTTTTACCGCCCAAGGCGGTTGAATTTTTGGGAAAAACTCGTTCGGGGTGGCACGGGGTTTCTCTGGGCGCCCCAGTCCCTATCGCAAAAGTTGTTGTAAAACTCGATTGCTACGTGTAAGATGGGTCATCAGGCAAGCCTACTAGTACCGCAAACGGTAGGGTTACGTTTGAAGCGTTTCAGTACAGCCTGCCCGCCAACACCCTTTTGACTTCTACATTTTACATTTTACATTTTGCCTTGCCTCCCACTTCTTCCCGGTACACCTCCGCCTGCCGCTCCGTTTCGGCTGCGCTCCAGCCCCATTCCGGGGCCAGCAGCGCCGCAGCCACCGGGATGGCC
This sequence comes from Saprospiraceae bacterium, assembly GCA_020846655.1. Lineage (GTDB taxonomy): Bacteria > Bacteroidota > Bacteroidia > Chitinophagales > Saprospiraceae > M3007. The sequence continues at coordinate 5,745 of JADLDL010000180.1, forward strand.
GCCAGGGTGGCTTGCCAGTCCAGGATTTCCAGGCGGATGCGCCGCGCCAGCACGTCGCGCAGGGTACAGGCCATTTCCGCCCGCGCGGCATACACCACTTCGGCCCGGATAAAGGGAAACCCATCGACCAGCGGCTGCGCCCACGCAGCATTTTCCTGTACCAAGGCTACAACCTGCCCGGCGCGGCTGCCGTAGTTGTGGCTCAGGTGCCGGGCGGTTTCCGGCGGCAAGCCGTGTTGTGCGGCGAGGGTTTTCCAGTCGTCGGGGGTGTAACCGGCGGCGCCGGCGAGCCGGTGGTTTTCGGTGCGGCAGGGCCGGGGCGTTTGCAGCAGGTGGCACACGGCATCCACGGCATCCCGGGCCATGAGCCGGTAGGTGGTCCATTTGCCGCCGAGCAGGCTGAGCAGTCCGCTGTGGGGATCGCGCTCCAGTTCGTGGTCGCGCACGAGGCCCTTGGTTTGTTGCGTCGAGGCCGCCAGCAAGGGCCGGAGGCCGCCGAAACCGGCGCACACGCTCTGTTTGTCGGGCCGTTGCCGCAGATAGGGCGCGAGGGTGTCGAGCAAAAAATCGACCTCGGCGGCTTCGAGCCGGGGTTCCTGGTCGGGGGTAGGGTAGTCCTGGTCGGTGGTGCCCAGCAGTATTTTTCCCTGAAACGGAATGGCAAACACCACGCGGCCGTCCGGCGTTTTCGGGATCAGCAGGGCGGTCTCGGCGGCGCCCAGCACCGATTGCGGCAACAACAGGTGTACGCCCTTGGAAGGCCGGATGCGCCCGGGCAAGGCCGGGTTGGCCAGGCGCCGGACCGCGTCGGCGCCCGGGCCGCTGCAATTCAGAAACACCCGCGCCCGCAGCCGGATTGGCTCCGCTGGCGGGGCTGCCAACTGGTCCCGCACCAGCGCGGCGCTCAGTTGGCCATGTATATTTTTTTCAAAACCCGTCACGGCGGCGTGGTTGAGCACCACGGCGCCGGCTTCGGCCGCGCTCTGCACGAGCGCCAGGCAGTAGCGGGCGTCGTCCATCTGCCCGTCGTAGTACAGCACGGCGCTGTGCAGCCGTTCGCTGAGCCCCGGCAAACGCCGCTGCGCTTCGGTTTTGCTGAGCCAGCGGCTGCCGGGCAGTGGGTCGCTGCCTGCGGCAAAGCGGTCGTATAGCCATAGGCCGATCCGGAAATACAGCCCTTCCCACCAACTGAACACGGGCGTCAGCAGGGCCAGGGGCCGCGCCAGGTGAGGCGCGTTGGCTAGCAGGATGTGCCGTTCCTCGAGGCCGTGCCGCACCTGCCGGAGTTGGCCGGCGTCCAGGTTTTTGAAGGCCTGCTCCAGGTAGCGCACCCCGCCGTGGATGAGTTTGGTGCTTTTGGAGGAGGTGCCTGCGGCAAAATCGCTTTTTTCCACCAATGCCACGCGCAGGCCCCGCAAGGCCGCATCGAGGGCACTGCCGGCCCCGGAGGCGCCCCCGCCGATGATGCAGAGGTCGAAGGTTTCGGCGGTGAGGCGTTGGAGTGTGGCGGATCGGTGCATGGTGAGGGTTCGATGGTTGCTGCGTTTTGTTTCTTTTGAACCACTGAGGGCACTTAGGGCACTAAGGGTTTTAGATGCGTTTTGTTTCTTTTGAACCACTGAGGGCACTTAGAACACTAAGGATTTTAGATGCGAACGACGGCGTGCACTACGGCTGCCGCAAGTGCATTTCCCAGCGCCAGGCATCTTCCAGTCCTTCGCGCAGAGTCCGCCGGGCCGTCCAGCCCAGTTGTTCGCGGGCTTTCGTGGCATCGGCATACACGGCCGTGGCATCGCCGCTGCGGCGCGGACCGATTTTGTAGTTCAGGCGCTGGCCGCTGGCCGACTCAAAATCGCGGATCAATTCCAGCACGCTCACGCCCTGCCCGGTACCCACGTTGAACACGTCGTAGTGGCGGCCGGCCGGCCGGGCCTGGAGGTGCTGCAAGGCCGAGACGTGCGCTTCGGCCAGGTCCATCACGTGGATGTAATCGCGGATGCAGGTGCCGTCGGGCGTCGGGTAGTCGTTGCCGAACACGGTGAGTTGTTCGCGCAGGCCGGCGGCCGTTTGGGTGATGAAGGGCACCAGGTTGTTGGGGATGCCCAGCGGCAGTTCGCCGATCTGCGCCGAAGGGTGCGCTCCTACGGGGTTGAAATAGCGCAGCGAGAGGATGCGGAGTGCGTCAGAGGCCGCTGCCGTGTCGCGCAGGATTTCCTCCCCGATCTGTTTGGTATTGCCATACACCGATACGGCCGGCTGTACCGGGGTCTGTTCCGTGACCGGCAGGCTGTCCGGTTCGCCGTACACCGTGCAGGAAGAGGAAAAAATCAGGTCCGGCACGCCGGTTTCCACCAGCACTTCCAGCAGCGTAATCAGCGAGCCCAGGTTGTTGTGGTAGTAGCGCAGGGGCTGGGCCATCGATTCGCCGACGGCCTTGAAGGCCGCAAAATGGATGGCGCCCCGGATGTTTTCCTGCCGGAAAATCTCCAGCAGCGTGGTTTTGTCGTTGCAATCGCGGGCATAGCAGGGCACGTCGTAGCCCAAAATTTGGCGAAGCCCCTCCAGCGCGCTGGGCTTGGAATTGGAAAAATCATCGATGATCACGGGCCGGAAACCCGCCTCCGCCAGCGCCACCACCGTGTGGCTGCCGATAAATCCGGCGCCGCCGGTAACCAAAATAGAAACTTGACTCATGGTAGATGGATATAGTGCTTGTACAGTCCGTTTGGGCGAAGCCCTGGCAAAACGCCGGTAAACTATAAAAAGTATGCCGAAAAGGCCTGGCCCGCGCGGCCCGCACCAAACAATTTTGTTTTGGCAAATCTCTCTATTGTGCCGCTTCAAAACCCAGGTATCATGTCGACAAAAAATGTAAACCTCTTGTTTGTACTGGCGCTCCAGTGCAGCGTGTTGTCGGGTCAACTGCCCCCACTCCGGCCAGGCAAGCTGCCCCAGCCCACACCGGCGCAATTGCGCTGGCACGATACCGAGTTTTACCTCTTTTTCCATTTCGGTCCCAACACCTTCACCAACCTCGAATGGGGCCACGGCACCGAAGCGGAAGAGCTGTTCAACCCCACGGCCCTCGACTGCGACCAATGGTGCCGCGTGGCCCAACAAGCCGGCGCCCGGGGCGTGCTCATCACCGCCAAGCACCACGACGGGTTTTGCCTTTGGCCCTCCCAGTTTTCGCGGCACACCGTGCGCGAAAGCCCCTGGAAAAACGGCCAGGGCGACGTGCTGCGCGAACTCTCCGAGGCCTGCCGCCGCCACGGCCTGAAATTCGGCGTCTACCTCTCGCCCTGGGACCGCAACCACCCGCAATACGGCACCCCGGAATACAACGATGTGTATGCCCAAACCCTCACCGAACTGCTCACCCAGTACGGCGACCTTTTCGAAGTGTGGTGGGATGGCGCCAACGGCGAAGGCCCCAACGGCAAAAAACAGGTCTACGATTTTCACCGCTTCGAAAAACTGGTGGTCCAATACCAGCCCAATGCGGTCATTTTCAGCGACATCGGTCCCGGCTGCCGCTGGGCCGGCAACGAACAAGGTACCGTCAACGAAACCAACTGGTGCACACTCGATACCGCCGGTTTTGGGCGGGGCGCCACCGGCCCGCCGGCCGACACGCTCCAGCGCGGCAACCGATACGGCGCCCAGTGGATACCCGCTGAGTGCGACGTGAGCATCCGCCCCGGCTGGTTTTACCACGCCGAAGAAGACAACAAGGTGAAATCGCCGGAGCAACTGATGAATATTTACCTCCAGTCGGTGGGCCGCGGCGCCAACCTCATCCTGAACGTGCCGCCCGACCGCCGGGGCCGCATCCACCCCAACGATTCGCTGGCCCTGACCCAATTTGGCGCCCTGCGCCAAAAAGCCTTCCAGCACAACCTAGCGCGGGGCCGGCGCATCCGCCCGGAACACCGGGGCTGCCTGTTTTTTCCGGCACGGGTCTTTCAGCGCCTGACCGACGGCGATACCCAAACGGCCTTCCCGATCGGCGCCTGTGTGCTCGATTTGCGCCGGGAACGGCAGTTCAACACGCTCGTCCTGCGCGAATACATTGCCGAGGGGCAGCGCGCCTCGGCGGTGGAGGTAGATATTTGGGAAAACGAAACATGGAAAAAGGTGGCGCAGACCACAACCGTCGGTGCACGAAAAGTGCTGCGCTTTCCGGACACCAGTGCCCGAAAACTGCGGATACGCGTCTCCGACGGCGACTGGCCGGCGCAGATCAGCGAGATCGAATTGTATAAGTTTTAAAACTGGGGAAGGTGCGAAACTGCCGGGAAAGGAGCCCTGTGCGTTTATTTGTCGTCCTCGGCGCCGATTTCAGAATGGCTGTTGGACAAACCGCAGATGGCGCTGGCAAAGAGAGTAATGAAAATGATTACGTATGTTTCCATAACTGGGAGGATTAAACTACGGTGATTGGAAAAGAATGTTCAGCGGAATAAATCAGGTAAAAATGCGGTGCAAAGAAATGGGCTTTTCGGAGCTGCCGGGTAAAGTCCGGGTTAAATTTGCGGAACTGGCCAGGGGGCGACAGCCGTACCACAAAAACCGGACCCTATTTGAATTTGTGGCCGTTTAAAAACTCCCGCACACCCATCCGGCGTTTGCCTTCGAGTTGCAATTCGAGTACCTGCACGTACCCGTCGAGGGTGCCGATGTGCAGATAACTTTTTCCATCGGAAACAAATTGCCCGGGCTCGGGCTGTTTTTCCGGATTCTGGGCAGGCGCCGGGCCTTTTTCGCTGCGCAAAATTTTAAAGGTTTTGTCCTCCAGCAGCGTCCAGGCCCCTGGGTAGGGGCTCAGGCCCCGGATGAAATTGTGCACCTCCGTGGTGGGCCGGGCAAAGTTGATCCGGCAGGTTTCGGTAAAAATTTTCGGCGCATGGGTGGCCAGGGTGTCCGATTGGGGCATGGGGCGGGCTTCGCCGCGTTCGATGGCTTGCACGGTGCGCAATACCAGTTGGGCGCCCAGCATCATCATCCGGTCGTGGAGTTCGCCGGCCGTATCGTTTTCGCCGATGGGCAGGGTTTCCTGGAACAGGATATCGCCGGTGTCGATTTCGTGTTGCAGCAGAAAGGTGCTGACGCCGGTTTCGGTGTCGCCGTTGATGATCGCCCAGTTGATGGGCGCCGCGCCGCGGTACTTGGGCAGCAGGGAGCCGTGGAGGTTGAGCGTACCTAGGGGGGGCATGTTCCAGACGAGTTCCGGCAGCATTCGGAACGCCACTACCACCTGCAAGTCGGCCCGGCAGGCGCGCAGGGCTTCCAGAAACGCAGGGTTTTTCAGTTTTTCGGGTTGCAGGACGGGCAGGTGTTGGGCTACGGCAAATTTTTTGATCGCCGATTCCTGCACGCCGAGCCGGCCGCCGGGCTTGTCGGGGGCAGTCACCACAGCGGCGATGTCGTAGCCGTTTTGCAGTAATATTTCGAGGGAGGGCACGGCAAAGTCCGGGGTGCCCATAAAAACGATTCGCATGCTGCAAACTTCCGCTTTTTCCCAAAATTCTGCTCCAATGCGCGGCAAAGCCGCTACTTTTGTCTGGTAATTTTTTCTAAAATACTGATTATCAATGATTCGAATGCGAGCGACTCTGTTGTGGATCTTGTGTGGCTGGGGCCTGGCCCTGTCGGCGCAAAAAACGAACCGCTCCGGAGAATTACGGGTGCTCCTGCCCGATGTGCAGTTTGGCGCGGAGCAAGCCACCCTGTCGAAATCATCCATGCTGGCGCTCGACGAGGTAGTGGCCCTGGCCAAAAAACATTCGTGGACGGTGCTGGAAGTGGGCGCCCATACCGATGCCAGCGGCAGCGCCTCCTACAACCTCCGGCTCTCGCAGCGCCGCGCCCAGTCGGTTGCAGCCTACCTGACCAAAAAAGGACTGGCGCAAAAACGCCTGAAAGCCAAGGGCTACGGCGAAACAGCCCCGCTCAACCGCTGCCGGCGGGGCGTGCGTTGCTCGGATGCCGAAAAACGCGAAAACCGCCGCGTCGAACTCCGGGTGCAGGGCCTGCCCGACGAAGCCGGCATCCGGGCCGAATGGCAAGCCCTCAGCGGCATCCCGGTTTCGGCCGCCCCTGCTACTGCTACTGCCCCTGCCCCTGCTACTGCCCCTGCCCCTGCCACTGCTACTGCTACTGCTACTGTTCCGGTTGGCAACAGCGACTATTTCCCCGAACTGACCGAGGGCCAGGCCTATGTGCCACAACCTTTGCCCGCTACCTTTATCGGCTATACGGTAGAGTTTGGTTGCTTCGACAAGCCCCTCGGGGCCGGCCACCCGCTGCTCCGGAAATACGAAACGATTTTTCTCCGGCAGGAAAAAGGCATCGGATATTGCTACTACATCGGCGCTTTTCACACGCTCACCAGTGCCCAGGATTTCCTGCGCACGCAGGCGCTACCCAAATATCCCAAGGCGCGGATTGCTGTTTTTGCCAACGATGAAAAAAAATACGTTAGCCACTGACGCTATGGAAACGATTTCCTGGAAAAACAACGAAGGGCTGAACATTCATGCCCAATACTGGCCCGCAACGGAGGCCAAAGCCGTCATCACGCTGGTACACGGCCAGGGCGAACACATCGGCCGCTACGACCATGTGGCCCGCTGGTACAACCGGCAGGGTGTATCCGTGCTCGGTTTCGACCACCAGGGCTACGGCCAAAGCGGCGGCCGGCGCGGCCATGTCCGGAACATGAATGTTCTCCTGGATGGCATCGCCCGGGCGATCGACGAAACGCGGCGGCGGCACCCGGAGATTCCGCATTTTCTGTATGGCCATTCTATGGGCGGGCACCTGGTGCTGAACTACGCCCTGCGGCGCTCGGTGTCGGGGCTGGCCGGCGTGGTGGCCACCGACCCCTGGATTCGCCTGGCCTTCCCGACGCCCCTGATCAAACTGGCCATGGGCCGGCTGCTGTACCGGATTGTACCCTCGCTCCAGTTGCCCAACGGCCTGGCCGTCGGCTATCTGTCGCACGACCCGGTCGTGGTGCAGGCGTATCTGGACGACCCCTACGTACATTTCCAACTAAGTATCGCCGCCGGCATCAGCCTGCTGGAAGGCGCCAACTGGCTCAACCGCTACGCGGGGCCGGCGCCCTTGCCACTGCTGCTGCAACACGGCAGCGAAGACAAGATCACGTCGGCGGCAGCCACCCGCGAGTTTGCTGACCGCGTGAGCGGCGACGTGAGCTACCGCGAATGGCCGGGGCTGTACCACGAAATTCACAACGAGCCGGAAAAAGAAGAGGTATTCCGCTACACGATGGACTGGATGGAGCAGGTGCTGGCGGGGTAGGGTAGAGGCTTGGTTTACAAGACCTCGCCTTCGATCCACAGCGTTTCGGCTTTGCGCTGTTTGTCAAAAAAGACCGTGATTTTTTTGCGGAAGGAGCCGCCGCGGTCGGCGTCGAATTCGATCCGGATATCGCCGGTAGCGCCCGCTTCGATGGGGGCTTCCGGCCAATCGGCGGCGGTACAGCCGCAGGTGGTGCGCACCGTTTCGAGCACGATGGCTTCGGTGGAAATATTTTTAAAGGAAAACGTGCATTTTACCGTCGCGCCGGATTGGACTTCTCCAAAGTTGAAACTGGTTTCGGTGAGCCATTGCACGATTTTTCTGTCGGCAGTCGGGGCGGGTGTTGAGGCGCTGGGCAGCATGGTCCAGGAAAGAAGCAGGAGAATCCAATTCATCGTCGTAATTTTCTCAGGAAAAATTGTAACGTTTGGAAGCCCAAACGTTTCTAGTCCCTTTTCGGTGTAAAAATCCGCAAAGAATTCCAGTTTCATTCCTTTTCAACTAAAAAAGCCCTTTTGCTATGCGTTATTTGATTTTGTTCATGGTCCTGGTCGGTATTTTCGTACTGGGTGGTCGCGCCTGTTTTCACGGCAGTTTCAATTTCGGCGGCGGTATTCGCGGAGAAGGTCCGGTAAAAACGGAAACGCGCGACCTGCGCGATTTCCACGGTGTGGAATCGGCGGTGCCGGCCAAGGTTGAAATCCGGGTGGCCGACCAATACCAGGTGGAAATACAAGGCCAGGAAAACATATTGGCCGCGCTGAAAACGGAAGTGCGCGACGGCAAACTGCACGTGTATTTTGAGGAAAATGTATCCCAAACGGAAGATCTGGTCCTGCGGATTGCGGCCCCGGCCTTCGACGACCTGGGCTTGGCCGGCAGCGGCAACATGACCGTGCTGACGCCCCTGCACAGCGAACGCCTGGAGTTGGCCATCGGCGGCTCCGGCGAAATTCACCTGCCGCAAGCCGATGTGGGCAACCTGAATTGTACGATTGCCGGCAGCGGCAATATCGAAGTCGGCGGCAAAGCCGGCGATGTGCATTTTGAAATTGCCGGCAGCGGCGACGTAGCCGCCAAGGACCTTCTGGCCAACACCGGGAAAGCCGATATCGCAGGCTCCGGCTCGGTCACCTGCAACGTGGCCCAAACCCTGAAGGCATCCATTGCCGGCAGCGGCGATGTGTTCTATCTCGGAACGCCCTCCGTAGATGCCGAAGTATCGGGCTCCGGCAAAGTGAAAAAACTGGAGTAGATGGATGGGGGTATTGGGATATTGAGATATTGAGATATTTTTTTTGTAAAACGTTGATTTTTAGTAAAATATCCCAATATCCCAATATCCCAATTCGCTTACTTGATGGCGGCGGCGATTTTGTCGGGATAGTCGGTGATGATGCCGTCGACGCCCAGGCGGATGAGGCGGCGCATGGCGGGCACGTCGTTGACGGTCCAGGGGATGAGTTGAATGCCGCGCTCGTGGCATTGGCGGACCAGTTTTTTATCCACCATCAGGTAGTAGGGGCTGTAAATGGCCGGCTGGAAACTCAGTCGGGCGAGGTTGCTGATAGGGCCGTTGGCGTTTTCGATGAGGAAGGCCAGGCGCAGGGCGGGGTTGATGCGGTGCATGGCTTCGAGGGCGCGGGGGTCGAAGGATTGCACGACGGTTTGGTTTTCCAGTCCCATGTCGTGCAGCGCGGTGGCGACGAGGCGGGCAAACTCCTCGATCGGCGGTGTGCGCCGGCCATCCCACTCGGGCTGGCTTTTGATTTCCATGTTCCAGCGGACGGGCCGGTCGGGGTATTGGGTGCGCACGGCAGCCACCACTTCGCGCAGGGTGGGTTTGTAGGTTTTCATTTTTTGTTGCTGCGCAAAACGCGGGTTGCCCTGGCTGCCGCAGTCGAAGCCGCGAATTTCATCGGCCGTCCGTTCGTAGAGCAGGAATTTTTCGGCGTCGCGGCCGGCGATGGAGTCGCCGTTGGGTTGGCGACAAATACCGGGGTTGAACCAGGGCTCGTGGCTGACGATCAGTTGGCGGTCTTTCGACACGGCCAGGTCGAGTTCGAGGGTGACCACTTCCGGGAATTCCAGGGCGCGCAGGAAGGCGGGGATGCTGTTTTCGGGCAACAAACCCCGGCAGCCGCGGTGGCCTTGCCAGTCGAAGCCGGCGGGCGCCGTCACCGGTTTTGTTTCGGTGAATTTGCAGGTCAGAAAAGGGAGCGCGGAGAGCATGAGCAAAAGTAGCGGGAGAAATTTTCTTGGACGGGCCATTTTTTACGCAGTGGTTTTACCTTTGGCCGAAAATAAGGCGGCCCGGGCAGTCCGGGCGCTTCCCGCTAAAAATTAACAGCAACATCATTTTCCGCACGCGCCATGATCGACGTCAAGCAATTCCTGTTCAACCTGCCGAATAAAGCCAACCCCGATGCGCTGGAAGGCTTGTCCACCCTGTTTCATTTCGATGTAGCCGACGCCGGCCAGTTTACGGTGCGGCTGGCCGACGGCAAACTGGATGTGTCCGAGGGCTTTAGCGGCGAACCCACGTGCAAGGTGACCACCACAGCCGAGTCGTTTTCCAAACTCATTTCCGGCGATCTGAACCCGATGATGGCCATGAGGACCGGCAAACTGAAGATCAGCAACCCCGGGGAGAGGCTGAAATACGCGAAGATGTTCGGGTTGATGTAGGCCTACTGCTTGTCTTCGCGCCACAGGGCGCGAGTGCGTTTGCCGAGGGCCAGTTGCAGGTTGAATACCACGATTGGCCTGAAATAGATAGACTCGGAATACTGCAACCTGGCAAACAGGCAACTGACAGCGAAATCAAATTTCAGTAGTCCGCCTTTCCAGGTTTGCAGCGCCGGACTGAGGATAAAGGCCTGTTCGTAGGCGTTGATCGGGTAAAAGAAGGCCTCCAGCATAAAAGCAGTTCGGGGGATCAATTGGCGGCGCAGGTGCAGGCCGGCGAATGGCGATCGGCTGATGTTGATATCGATGTCGATTTCGTCCCAACTAAAAAAAAGCAGCGATGCGGGAAAGAGCAAGCCGTCGCCTCCGGAATAATAACTCCAGGTATTGGTGGAAAAATAGCCCAGGGAGCCGCCGATGTAGTTGGTCCGGCTGCCAAGGGTGCCGGCGGCATAGGCCATCCAATACCGCTGATGCCGCTCGCCTCTGAACCAGGTGAAACTGCCAAAGCCGCCTGTGCTTATTTGCCATTTTCCGCGTTGCAGCAGCCCTATTTTGAGGAATTGGTTGAATCCATTCGTTTCGGTGTATTGGGTAGCGTACCCTATTCCCAACGCAACCCGCCGGTGCAGGCCGGCGTGCAGGTGGTTGTACAAGCCATTCCCATTGAACCAGTAAAACTCCCCTTTGCGGGGCGAGAAGCCGGTTTGGAACCCGAAAACCGGGCTGGGTTGCGCCTGCCCCAGGGCAGGCAGGCAGCACAACAACAAGGATACGGCAAGGTGTTTCATGGGTTGGAGGGAAGGGCAATGTGAACAAGTCGGGGCAAAAGTGCGGTCGCCGATGCTGTTTTATCGGCGCAGGACTAATTTTTCAAAAGGAGTATTGGGATTGGGGTTGCTTTTCAACGTCGTAGAATGATTTTCTTTCAAGAGGGCGTGTTTGGGCTTATCCTGCCATCCTAAAGCCGCTGCCACGGTAAAGTAGAGCGTTGTTAGAATGTAATCAGATATTCCATCGTATCTCCAGGCAACAAATAGACGGAGTCGCAAATAGAGTTGCTGAAATAATCAGGATACGGATATGGGTTGAAACCCCAACACACTTTAGTATACTCATCTGAGGGCATGGGTATGTTTTCCATGTACTCTCCGCCGGCTGGGAGGATAATAGGGAATTTTTTAGGCAAGGTATATCCGTATTGTTTCCTGAGTTCTTTTGCAAAAGAGGGGCTGTGAAGCGCAGGATAAATGGTATCCTGAGCACTTGATGTATTTTTTATTCTAAGGCGAAAAATGGCATCAATTGGAATCATTTTTATATCCAGACTATTCACGATTCCTTTTTGGATGTCAAGATAATGATGTGTAACAAACCCTTTTTTTTCAATATAAGAGGGAGATACTCCTGTGTAATCGAACGAAGGCGATATTTCAAATTTCCCTTTGGCATCCGTACTAAAAGTTTTGATATCTAATTCATCTTGAAAATTTTTATTTTTTTTATAAAACTGCAAGAACCCCACAGCCCCCGCAATTGGCGCTCCGGTCTTGCTATTGGCTACTGTCCCTTGTATAACAGTAGGTGGCGGCTCTTTGCAGGCAAGTATACTGCACAGCCCGGTTAACAAAAGACAATGCTTCAGATGTCGCCTTGGCAGGAATTGAAAACGAAGATGTAAATGGAATGGCATAGTGTTCTGGTTTGGAGTAATTGGCCAATGCTGGCCCTTTTCTAATGCGATAATGCGAATATAAACAGAAAAGGCGCAGCGTGCCAGTGCCGTTGCGCCTCCATTCGGGCTGGTTCTCCGAGGTATTCTGTATAAGTATGCATTTTTATCGCTTATCCATAGCAACTTACCCAATAACTGAGGCGATGCTGGTATTTGTAAAAATTGGACAAACCAATATTTTCATGCCGATGCACCGATACCGGCGCAAAAACGAGTGTTGATACGGTCAGGCACCCGCCTCCGCTCGCCCTCACTCCTCCTCCTTAAAACTATCAATTTCCCGCCGCTCCTTTTTCGTCGGCCGTCCGGCGCCTTTTTCCCGGATCTCGGCGGTACCGGTGCCGTTGAGAAACCAGGCTTTGTACTTGTTCTTTTCCGTTTCCGGCGTGATGTCTTCGTAGCAGGTGACGGCGATGGGCGCACCCACGCGTTTTTCAATCAGTTGCAGGGCACGGTACTGGAAGTTGAACCCGTCTTTTTTCAGGAGCACCACCTCGTTCTCCGACCACAGGGAGGAGGGCTTCACCGGCTCCTCGCCGATGCGCACTCTGCCGGCCTTGCAGGCGTCGGTAGCGATGGTGCGGCTTTTGAACAGGCGCACACTCCAGAGCCATTTGTCGATGCGGACTTTTTGCACGATGCTGTAGTGTTTTAAAAGAATGAACCACTACGTACACGAAGGGCACAAAGAAAAAAACGGAGTGATTTCCGTGCGCGTAGTGGTAAAAAAATAAGCAACAAAGGTACGGTACTCCAACAACAGCGGCCAGCCAAACAAGGTTCGGCTGGCCGCTGGTTGAAAAAAACCGGGCGCCCGGCGTTATTTTTTGTCGAGCGTGATTTTCGTCAGTTTCCCGTCCTGCAGCGTCTCCAGCAGCATCCGGATATCATCCACGTATTTCACGTCGTACGACTGGTTGATGCTGGCATCGGTGTACAACAATTGCAGGCTTTGCTGCAGGTTGTCGGCGATGAAGGTGCCGGTAGCCGTTTGGGTGTCGGTTTTGCCGGTCAGCAGGTTTTTGGTCTTGACCGTCAGTTCGAATTTTTGCGCCTGCAAAAGGCTCAGGTCGAAGGAATAAAACCCGGTGACGTCCACACTGTCGGACTGTACACTGCTGGATACCCAATGGCCGAGTACCTGGTCTTCGAGTTGAATTTGTTCGATTTTTTTGCAATTGGCCAAGGTGAAGACCAGGAGCAGGAAGGCGGCGAAGCGGATAACTGGATGTTTCATCGAATCAGGATGTTTAACAGTGTTGAAAGTTGGATTGAAAACGATACTGCGCCAATAAATGCCTGATTCGAACCATTTATTGTTTGCCGCGCCGCGCCGCGCCGTTAAGGTTTTATTATAGTTTTGTTATGATGTCGCCAGGGGCGGCATTTGCATGTTCAGTTTTTCCAGCGCCTGCACGAGGGTGTTGGCGATAAAATAGTCGCGGTACCAACGGTCATCCACCGGGCAAATATGCCAGGGAATGCTGCTCTCGTTGATGGCGTATTCGTAGGCCTCCATGTACTTGTCCCAGAGCTCGCGCTCCTTCCAGTCGCCTGGGTTGTGCTTCCAGAATTTCTCCGGATCTTCCATGCGCTGGCGGAGTTGTTTTTCCTGCTCCTCTTTCGAGATGTGCATGTAAAATTTGAACACATGGGTGTTGTTGTCAAAGGCCAGGGTTTCCTCGAAGGCATTGATGGCTTGCATGCGCCGGGCCACGCGTTTTTCGTCGATCCAGCCGTGTACCCGCTGGATGAGGATGTCTTCGTAGTGGCTGCGGTTGAAAATGGCAAACATGCCCTTTTGCGGCGCTACCTTGTGTACGCGCCACAAAAAATCATGCGCAAACTCTTCCTCGGTCGGTTTCTTGAAGGCGGTTAGCGTCAGGCCGGTGATGCGGCAGGCGTCAAACACCTTGTGCACCGCGCCGTCTTTGCCGCTGCCATCCATGCCTTGCAGCACCACGAGCACCGAGTGTTTGCCTTCGGCGTAGAGGAGTTGTTGCAAATCACCCAGGCGTTTCACCAGGTCTTTGGTCAATTCTTCGGTGGGTTTTTCTTTCCAGCCGCTGGGGGCTTCGGTCGAAAAATCGGCCAGGCGGATCAGTTGTTGTTTTGCCATGCTATGGAAATGCTGGGCTTAGCCCATTTTGCTGCGTTTGTGCATCCAGGTTTGCAAAATCGGGAAAAACCCTTTTTGGATATCGGCTTCCACGAAGTCGATTTTGTATTGCAAACAGCGCAGTTTGAGTTGTTCGGTAAACGCCGTCACCTGCTGCGTGTAGTACTCCTTCACCTGGTTGGGCTGGAGGCGGACTTCCTCGCCGGTCTCCATGTCTACAAACAAATAGGGCCGGTTTTCAAATTCAAAATCGAGTTCCTTGCTCTTGTCCATCACGTGGAACAGGATGACCTCGTGCTTGTTGTGCTTCAGGTGCTGGAGCGCCGAGAAGAGTTTTTCGGCGTCCTCCGGGCGTTCCATCGCATCGGTAAAAATAACGACCAGCGAGCGGCGGTGGATGGAGTCGGCCACCTGGTGCAGGCAGCGCGAGAGGTCGGTCGTGTGGTTCAGTTCGGGGTTTTCGATCCGGAGCGACAGCGCGTTCAGCAACTGCTGGTAGTGCTGCGTGGTCGATTTGCAATGCGTGTTCATGCGCACCTCGTCGTCAAAAAGCGTCAGGCCAAAGGCGTCGCGCTGGCGTTTCAGGGCGTACATCAGTACGGCCGCCGACTGAGCCGCAAAACAAAACTTATTCTGGTACCGCAGTTTTTGCGGATTTTTTTCGTCCCAGGGGTAATACATCGTAGACGACGCATCCACCACCAACTGGCACCGCAGGTTGGTCTCTTCTTCAAAGCGTTTGACAAACAACTTGTCGGTGCGGGCATACACCTTCCAGTCCATGTTTCGGGTACTCTCGCCGGCGTTGTAGAGCCGGTGTTCGGCAAATTCCACCGAAAAACCGTGAAACGGGCTGCGGTGCAGGCCAACGATAAATCCTTCCACCACCTGCCGGGCCAGCAACTCGAGGTTGCTGCCTAAGGAGCGGATGTCTTGTGCTTCCAGTATATTGGGCATAATTAGTCGATACGTCTACAATGAAGGTCTCTTGGCGGGCACAGCAAAGGTAGACTTTGCCACTTGAACGCCAAATCAAATCGCCAGGGTATGGTAAACGCTCAGTGAACGACTTCTGTTTTCACAAAATCCAAAACGGCCTCCGTCACATCCGGCGCCGTCAGCCCGTGCCCGAAGCC
>JADLDL010000181.1 GCA_020846655.1 Saprospiraceae bacterium
GACTTTGCCACTTGAACGCCAAATCAAATCGCCAGGGTATGGTAAACGCTCAGTGAACGACTTCTGTTTTCACAAAATCCAAAACGGCCTCCGTCACATCCGGCGCCGTCAGCCCGTGCCCGAAGCCGTCGGTCGCCCAAAGGCGGGCGCCCGGCCAAGCCTGGTGCAGCAATTCGGTTTCGCGAAACGCTGTGACGCGGTCCTGCCGGTCGTGGATCAGGAAGGCGTCTACCTCGCCAAGTTTTTGCGCCATGCGCACCATCGAGTAATCCCGGATGCGCAAGCCTGTCAGCGACTGGAGGTAGTCGTCCATGGCAGCCATTAGTCGATCGCTGGCGCCGGTCATGCGCTGCCCGTCGTCCATGATCGTCTGCAATTCAGCAAAGGCAGCCAGGATCACGGCGCGGCGCGGCCGCAGCGCGGGGCTGAGGGTGCCCATGGCCCAAATGGCCGAAGCGCCGCCTACGGAGTGGGCGATGATCGAATCGGCCGGGCCAAAGCGCTGCAAAAGGGTGCGCAGCACGTCGGCGTATTTGATCATGGTAAAATGGCGGCCATCCGAGCGGCCATGCGCGGGGGCATCTACCGCCAATACCTGGTAACCGGCTTCCACCAGCGCCGGCGCGATCTTGCGCCAGCGGCCGGCATGGCTTTCCCAGCCATGCGCCAGCACCACCAGCGGCCCGCGAAAACCCCAGTGGTACACGGCAATTTGTTGGCCATTGATGGTTTCATAGTGCAAATCGCCGGTGGCCAAAAAGGCCTGTTCCACCAGTTTTCGCTTTTTCCGGCGCGGTAAACCAAACAAATAAAACGCCGCGCGGCTACCCAAACGGGGCGACAAGGCGGTCAGGGCATTGAGCAGGGCGCCCACCAATCGGGCAAAAGAAAAAGCAGTACGTTTCATGGTATAAGTGTTCAGGACTGTTGGGGGGAATGATCAACGATACGGTTAGGCCGGCATGGGCGCCGGCCGGTTGAAGAGGGCCACCGTGCGGTGCACATAATCTTCCAGGTATTGTTCCTCGCCGGTCAGTTTGTAAAACAACACGGCGCCTTCGTACTCCATCACCAGCCGCAGGCCTTCTCTTTCGGCTTGTTCCGCCGGCAGGCGCTCGAGGAGGATCCGGCCTACCGTGGCAGCCCATTCGGTCATGGCGGTTTTCAATACCTCGTTGAACTGCCCTTCCCGGCCGGTTTCCAGGGCGATATTGGCAAAAAAACAGCCCCGGCGGTGCAGGGTGGCCAGTTTCTTGTGGCGCCGCAGGAGTTTTTCGAGGCGTTGCTCCGGCGGCAAATCCAACTCGTCGGCCACCGCCAGCACATAGGCCCGGAATTCATCCAGCGCGTATTGCATCACGCGGCGCATCAGGTCCTCCTTTGTCGGGTAGTGGTGGTACAAACCCGCCTTTTGCAAACCCGTGGCTTCCGCCAGGTTTTGCATGCTCGTGTTGTAGTAGCCATTGAGGTGAAACACTTCCCAACAGCGCAGCAAAAAGTCGTTTTTTTCTATTTTTTGAACCGGCATACCCAGGCGTTTTCCCATTCGTTTTTTGTAAAAAATTAAAAACCAACAGGTTGTATTTTTTTACCTACCGAATGGTCGGTAAAAATATGGGTATTTGAAATTCCGGTCAACTTTTTTCCGAAGAGAAATTTTTTTCAAACCGCTTTGGTAAAAATTTGCACCCGGTCGGGGCCCAACGGAAACGATTCCCGGAGCCGGGCGCTGGCGGGTACGCCTGGGGCAGGCACGCCTTCGGCGAGGCGCAACGGGCTGTCCAGCAGCCGGATTTCATCCCAATAGCCCCGATCCAAAAATTGTCGGAGCGTGGTGGCGCCGCCTTCCACTAGTAAAATAGCCCGTTTGGCCGTGCGCAGTTGGGCCAGCAGGTCCGGTATCCAGTCGGCCGGCGAAATGTTCAGAAATTCGGTTTGCCGAAAGGCGCCGGCACGCGCCGGGCCGAGCACCCAGCTGGGCTGGCTGTCGTCGAGCAACTGCGCGGCAGCCGGCAGCCTTGCCGACCAATCCAGCACCACGCGCAGCGGCGATGGTCCCCAAAACAGGCGGTTGTCGAGCCGCGGATCATCCACCCGGGCCGTCGTGGCGCCCACCAGGATGGCATCTACTTCGCTGCGCCAGCGGTGTACCAGCCGTTGGGCCAGGGGGCCGGTTATGGCGGTGCGTTCGCCTGCCCGGCCCAGGTACCCGTCGGCGCTTTGCGCCCATTTCAGCACCACATAGGGCCGCTGTTGTTGGATCCAATGGAAAAAATAGCGATTCAGATAGGCGCCCTCGTCGGCCAGCACCTGCTCCAGCACCTCCACCCCCGCCGCCCGCAATTTTTGCAGGCTCTGGCCCGCCACCAGGGGGTTGGGATCGGTGTTGCTCACGACCACCCTTGGAATACGTTCGGCGAGCACCAGATCGACGCAGGGCGGCGTCTGGCCGAAGTGAAAACAGGGCTCCAGCGAACAATATAAGGTCGATTGCGGGAGCAAAGGCCGGTCTGCTGCCGCCACCGAAGCCACCGCCTGCACCTCGGCATGCGCCTCGCCGTAGCGCTGGTGCCAGCCTTCGCCGATGATCCGGTCTTCGTGGACCAGCACGGCCCCCACCATCGGGTTGGGCGATACCCGGCCGGCGCCCAGGCGGGCCAGGTCGAAACAACGGCGCAGAAAGTCAGAATCGGTAGCCGGCATGGTTCAGCGCTGGAGATGACGGGCCATTTCCTGTTGCAAAGCCTGCGCCTCGGCGCGGGCGGCAGTGGCAAAATCGGCGCCCGAAGAGGCATACTGAATGCTGCGGGTGGCATTCACCAGCAAGCCGCAGTCTGGCGTGAGCCCATGCTGGCAAATCGCCGCCAGGTCGCCGCCCTGTGCACCCACGCCCGGCACCAGCAGGAAATGCTCCGGCACGATTTCGCGTACGCGCACAAAGGCTTCGGGGTGCGTGGCGCCCACCACAAACATGGTGTCGGCCGGCGTACCCCAGGTAGTGGCCGTGCGCAACACCTGCTCCCAGAGTTGGTCGCGTGAATCCTCCAGCCACATGCGCTGGAAATCGTTGCTGCCGGGGTTGGAGGTGAGGGCCAGCAGGATGACCCATTTGCCGGGAAAACCGAGAAAGGGCGACACGCTGTCGTGCCCCATGTAGGGCGCTACGGTAACGGCGTCGCAGCCCAGTTTTTCAAAAAAGGCCTCGGCATACAAACGGCTGGTGTTGCCGATATCGCCGCGTTTGGCGTCGGCGATGATCAGGTGTTCGGCGCCGATGTAGGCCACTGTGCGCTCAAAATCACGCCAGCCTTCAGCGCCGCGGGCTTCATAAAACGCCAGGTTGGGTTTGTAGGCCACGCAGAGATCGCGGGTGGCATCGATGATCTGGCGGTTGAATTCAAAAACGGCGTCGGGATGGTCCCGGAGGGGCGCAGGAAGTTTGGCCACTTCGGTATCCAGCCCGACGCAGAGGAATGATTTTTTGCGAAAAATCTCGGAAACAAGGGTGTGACGGTCCATGACCGCAAAGGTAAGGCGAAACGCGCAAGTCCTTAGCAACAACCGCTACCCGGTTCGCAGCAGGCGATGGCGGTTTTCAGTTCGGTCATATTCACCTTCCGCTTTTCTTTTTTCTCCCGTACGGCCGGCCCGCCGGTTTTTTCGGCATACACGGTGATGCTGAAGATTCCGGTACCGGACGCGAGGAAGGCCTGGAGGCCGGCCTGGTCGAGGTGTTCCAGCAGGATGTGGTCGGGGATCAGGATCGGCTTTTGCTTTTGGACGGTGATGTTCTGGAACCCGGCTTCGCGGGCCAGTTCGAGGTACTGGTCCATTTGAATGGCGCCGGATACGCAGCCTGCATAGAGTTCGGCGCTTTCGCGCAGGGTGTCGGGCAGTTCGCCCACGAGCACGATGTCGCTGATGCTGAAATGGCCGCCGGGGCGCAGGACGCGGTGGATTTCGGCGAATACCTTGCGTTTGTCGGGCACGAGGTTGAGCACACAGTTGGAGACCATTACGTCGGCGCTGTTGTCGCTGACGGGCATGTCGTCGATGTCACCCTGGCGGAATTCCACGTTGTGGAAGCCCAGTTTTTCGGCGTTGAGACGGGCCCGGCGGATCATTTCCGGGGTAAAGTCGATACCGATGACTTTGCCTTCGGGGCCGGTTTCGGCCCGGGCCACAAAGCAGTCGTTGCCGGCGCCGGAACCCAGGTCGATGACCGTGTCGCCTTCGAAAATATGGGCAAATTCCGTCGGCAGCCCGCAGCCCAGGCCCAGGTCGGCGTCAGGGTTGTAGCCCTTCAGGTCGGCATAGGAGTCGGCCATGATGGTGTAGGTACCGGCCGTGCCGACACCACAACAGGAGGCGGCGTTGTTTTCCTTGCTTTGCAAGGCAATTTCCGCGTATTTCTCGCGGACGTTTGTTTTCATTGCTTCTGCATTTTTCATGCGGTACAAATTTTATAGTGGTGGATATAATTTTATTTAAAATGGACGTCGTTTTCAACCCGGCCTAGCGTCGCTGCCGGGTAAAGTCTGGTCCTCAAATTCAAGACAAATGCTTCTCCTTGGCGCTCAGCATGAACAGGACTGGGTCGGAATAAACCCCGTGTCGAGCATTGCCCGCAAGCGGCCCATCGTTTCCCAATTGATACAGTAACAGGACTTTGCGCCTTCTACCGTACCGTGGATGAGCCCGGCGGCTTTGAGTTCTTTCAGGTGCTGGCTGACGGTGCTTTGCGCCAGCGGCAACACGTCTACGATCTCGCCGCATACGCAAACGTTGCGCCGCGCCAGTTCCTTCAGGATGGCAATGCGCGCCGGATGCCCCAAGGCTTTGGCGAGTTCCGCCAGTTCCATGTCTTCCTTGCTAAACCCTTCTGCTTTTCTTGCGCCCATGTGTGTTTTGTTTAAATCTATCGCAAAATTACGATGAATTTTTGGATCTCCAAATTTTGGCAAAAATATTTATCGTAAAAATACGATTAATAGAATGGCGCCTGATAGTTCGGCATCTACGCCTGGTAGCGCGGCGTTTACGCCGCCCTGGTCAAGGCCCTTTAGGGCCGTCTTCTCCGTAATAATTCGACACCTAAAGGGCCTTGATCTCTTGTAAAGAAAAAAAACTCCCTCCGTTATGCCGTCGGCCCTAAAGGGCCTCGAC
>JADLDL010000182.1 GCA_020846655.1 Saprospiraceae bacterium
CACCCGCCGCAAACAGCGTTTTCATAAAAAAATGGCTGAACCAATTGGGTTCAAATCGCTGGTTGGCAAACAGCCAGTTTTCATAAAATGCCTTGAGCTCGGCACTGGCCGCCATATCGGCCAACACCTTGGCATTGTACAAATGGCAGGGCCCGTCGATGGTCAGGTAGTAGCGCACCGACCACAAGGGCAGGAGTTGAAGCGCCAGTAGTCCGTAAAACACCAGGCGCTCGGCGGCCGGAAGGGAAATTCTGCGATACATATCTCAATGGGATTGAAAATCAAAGTATTGCACCGGGCCACCGTTCGAAGCGGCCAGCACCCGGAGCCGCCCGCCGGGGCCGCGCAGGGCCCGCAGGTCGCGCACGGCGCCGCGCAGCCGGAACCCCGACTCCGCAGCCGGTACTGCCGCCCAACGACCCTTCCCCAGGCCACGCAGCCAGCAGCCCCCGCTGGCATCCTGCCGCCCGATGGCCGGTTGTATTTCATAAAAATTGCCACCCAGCAGCACGTCGGTATGGCCGTCGGCATCAAAATCGCCGGGCAAGAGCGCAAACACCGGGCTAAACTGCGCCTCCACCGGCAAAGGGTGCAGCCGCCAGCCGGCCTTGCCGCCGAGGTTTTCGACCCAGCAACTTTCCAGCACCTCGGCGTGCAGGTAGCTCGCGCCTTTCAGCACCCCCGCCGGAAACACCTCTTCAAAAGTACTTTCGGCGTAGGCCTGGTATTGCACATAGCGTTTTTTCACCGCCGGCAATTGGCTGATGAGCCAGTCTTTGTCGGCAAACACCCGGTTTTTGCCCTGCCGGAAATACGTCAGGATCGGATCGGGGGCGCCGTTGTGGTCGATGTCGTTGACCACAAGCCCCAGGGGCTCTTCGGGCGTGGCGCGCAGGATGGAGTTCAGGCCGAAATTGCCGGCCAGCAGGTCAAGGTCGCCGTCGGCATCCACGTCGGCTACCGACAGGCAATTCCAAAGCCCGTTGGACTGCGGGATGCGCGTCGATGACCAACCCTTGCCGGTGTTGCTCAGGATCGTCAGCGCCATCCATTCGCCGCAAACGACGAGTTCAAGGCGCCCGTCGCCGTCCAGATCGGCCCATTGGGCGTCGGTCACCATGCCCAGCGCCCCGCAGGCTGCGGCCCAGGACGGCGACGGATCGATTGTAAAACGGCCCTGCCCGTCGTTGAGCAGCAAATAGGCGGGCGGCGTGTGGCCGTAGGCGCCGGTCACGGAGCGGTTGCCGACGAACAGATCGAGGTCGCCGTCGGCATCCACGTCGGCCGGCCGGGCGCAGGCGGTGTTTTGCCGCATATCGGGCAAACTGCCCAGGGCGGATTCCCGGAATCGCCCGGCGCCATCGTTGAGCAGCAGCACATCCTGCAAGCCGGGCTCGTTGTTGCCCAGCCGGTTGCCGCCGGTACCGAGGTAGAGATCGGGGGCGCCGTCGCCATTGGCGTCAAAAAAGGTGGCGCAGGTTTCATTTTTTTGGTGCAGCACAAATCCTTCCTCGAAGCCCGTTTCGGTTTGTCGGCCTGCTTGTCCGCCCAGGATATGGGGCAGGTAAAAGTCGTCGTAGCCATCGCCGTCGAGGTCGCCCACCGCCAGCTGCGGGTCTTGGGTATTCAGCGACCAGGGCAGGAGTTTTTCGCGGAGGATATCCTCCACGGGGTCGGTAAACTGCGGTATGGACATTTTTTTTGCAGAAAAAAATGCCGGGCCTGCGCTGGGTTCCGGGGCTTGGGCGAGGTTTTTTTCCTGCCGGATGGTCAGGGTTTGGTTGGCGGCCAGGGGGCCAGTCAGGGTTTGCCGGCTGCCGTCGGGCCAGCGGATGTGGACTTGCTGCACCGTTTTCAGGGTATCGAGGCCAAACAGCAGCGTGGGCTCTACGGCCGATTGAAAGCCGCGCACCGGTTGCAATTCCAGCATTTGGCGCAGGCCGTCGACGCATTCCAGCGTCACCCGGGCGCCGATGGCCAGCCGGTTGGCGCCGGCGCCTTCGAGTTTTAGTTTTAAAAAATTCCGGCCCTGCGTTTGGTTTTCGTACAGGGAAGCGGGCTGGTTGAGGTTGTTGACGACGAGGTCGAGGTCGCCGTCGTTGTCGAAGTCGGCATAGGCGGCGCCGTTGGAACAGCCGGTCAGTTGGAGGCCCCAGGCTTGGGAAACATCCTCGAAGCGCAGGTTTTTGTTGTTTTTAAAACAAGCATTGGCGGCCTCTCCGGCGGGCATTTTCGCGACAAATTCCAGGTCGCTGGCGTGCTGCTGCACCCCGGCGGAGGCCGTGAACCGGATGTAGTCCATGTTGTTGGGCCGATGCGGAATGCCGTTGGTGATGTACAGGTCTTTCCAGCCGTCGAGGTCAAAATCGGCCAGCAAGGCACTCCAGCTCCAGTCGGTGGTGGCTACGCCGGCCAGTTGGCCGATCTCGCTGAACAGGGCGCGCTGCAGGCCGGCCATGGGGGGCGAAGCAGCCTTGGAAGTTTTCGGCACGGGGTTGCCGCCCCATTCGTTGCCCTGGTTGAGTTGGAGGTTGTTGCGCGGAAACTGCCAGTGGTAGCCGAAGGAGTGTTTGTATTCGTAGACCGGGTACTGGTCGGCGGGTTGGCTGGATTTGAGCAGCACCTCGTCTTCCGGTTTCATGTCGAGGCTGACGAGCTCGGGGCGGCTGTCGTTGTTGATGTCGGCCAGCTCGCAGCCCATCGTGAAATTGGACGTATGGCCCATGCTGTTTGCGATGTCTTCCACGAAGCGCTGCCCTTGGGCATTGTAGTACAGGTAGTCGTTTTCGTGAAAATCGTTGCCGACGTAGATGTCCGGGTAGCCGTCGACGTTGAGGTCGCCCACCGCCACGCCGAGCCCGTAGCCCGAGCTGCCGTCGTGGAGGCCAGATGTGGCGGTCACGTCGGTGAAATGCCCGCCGTCGTTTCGGAAGAGGCGGTCACTCGACTGCGGATCAAAGCGGCGGGCGATGTCGACTTCTTTGTAGGAGGCCGGCGAATGGACGCTGTGGCAGAGCACGAAGCAGTCGAGATCGTTGTCGAGGTCGTAATCAAAAAAGACGGCTTGGGTGCAAAAGGCGGAGAGGTCGAGTCCGTATTCGGCGGCGCGTTCGCTGAAGGTGCCGTTTTGGTTGTTGATGAAGAGTTGGTTTTTGCCCCGGAAGGCTTTGTATTGGCCGACCTGGCAGACGTAAATATCCAGCCAGCCGTCGGCGTTCACGTCGGCCATACAGACGCCGGTTTTCCAGCTGCCGCTGCCGCCGGCGCCCGAGCGTGCGGTTGCGTCTTCGAAGCGGAACCGGCCTTTGTTGAGGTAGAGGCGGTTGGGTTCGAGGTTGGATGTGAAATAGAGGTCGGGGAGGCCGTCGTTGTTCAGGTCGCCGGCGGCCACGCCGCCGCCGTTGTAGTAGTAGAGGTATTGGAGGATGTTCATGCTGTCGGGGCTTTGTTCGGGCAGGCGGTTGACAAAGTCCAGGCCGCTGTGTTCGGGCGGCTGTTCAGCAAAAAGAGTGGGGCTTGGGGCTTGGTGTTGGCAGGCACAGAGCAGCCCGATGGCCAGGAGCAGCAGGGTACATTGTACATGGGTTATTCGGCATTGCACATTGGCCATCGTGAAAATTTTAAATTAAAAAATGTTCAAATTACCATGTTCAATGACCGATGTACCAATGTTGGAATCCGTGCGAAGAAGTTGAGTTGGCGCCGGGCGAGGCTGCAAGAACGGGGCTACTGTCGGAGGGCCGATTCGCGCAGGCGCTGGAGGAAGGGCGAGGCAAAAATGAAGGATTGGAGGTTTTTGTTTTGGCTGGGCAGCACTTCGTCTTTGTGGCCGCTCCATTCCAGTTGGCCTTCGTAGAGGAAGCAAATATTGTCGCCAATTTCCATCACCGAGTTCATGTCGTGGGTATTGATGATGGTGGTGATGTTGTTTTCGATGGTGATGCTGCGGATGAGTTCGTCGATCACGATGGCGGTTTTGGGGTCGAGGCCGGAGTTGGGTTCGTCGCAGAACAGGTATTTGGGGTTCAGCACGATAGCCCGGGCGATGCCCACGCGTTTTTGCATACCGCCCGAGAGTTCGGAGGGGAATTTGCGGTTGTTGCCGCTGAGGTTGACGCGTTCGAGGCAATAATCGACGCGGTGGAGTTTTTCGGCGGGGGTCATGTTGGTGAACATATCGAGCGGGAAGCGGATATTTTGCTCGACGCTGAGGGAGTCGAACAGGGCTGAACCCTGAAACAACATGCCCACCTGCATGCGGATGGGGCGCAGTTCTTTTTTGTTGAGGGAGGTAAAATCGACTTCGTCGTACCAGACTTTGCCGGTAGTGGGCGGGAACAAGCCGATCAGGATTTTCATCAGCACGGTTTTGCCCGAGCCGCTGCGGCCGATGATGAGGTTGGTTTTGCCGGCCTGGAAGGTAAACGAGATGCCTTTCAGCACTTGCTGGTCGCCAAACGACTTGGTGATGTTTTCTGCCCGGATCATGCGTTCGTAGTGGTTGAGGGGCGTAAAGGTAGGGGAATTTGGACAAGTTGTGGTGGCAAACTGCGGGCGAGTGGGGGTGGGGTTAAGGCTGGGGGCCTGGGACTATGGAGTATATTTACTGACGGATTCCAGGAACGTTTGAAATTAGTCATTGTAAAATAAACATGAAACTCTCCAGGGTAAGGTTGAATCGGCCTTACCCTGGTCCTTGATGCCTTTCAATTTCCTGTCCATGCGTCTCCTCCTTTCTTTTTTGCTCGTAGTGGTGCCACTGGTGTCAAAAGCCCAGCATGGTTATGGCAACCAGTGGATTTTTGGACGTTTTAGTAGCCCAAATCCGTCAGGGACTCTCCTTAGTTTTAACTCTTCACCATTGAAAATTGAGCCAATTGAAAAACCGATGGAACTGGAATCGTCCTGCGCAATTATGTGTGACTCGGTAGGCAAATTACTTTTTTATTCTAATGGTTGCTATATCGCCAATTCTACACATCAAATGATGACTAACGGCGACTCAATTGGCCAGGGTTATTTGGAGAGTAGTTTTTGTAAAACTGGAGGAAACCCCCTAATCCAAAGCATCATAGCGTTGCCTAAACCTGGAAGCAAGCATCTATTCTACCTTATATATCCGGATTTAGGTAATCCGTACTACTTACAGCCGTTTTTCCCGTTAGCACCAGTCACATTATATTATACAGTTATTGATATGTCATTGGAAAATGGCTTGGGGGCGGTGGTAGAAAAACACCAGATAATTTTACAAGACACTTTTGCCCGGGGCATGATTCAGGCTGAACAGCATGCCAATGGAACGGATTGGTGGGTTATTATGCCTAAATCACACTCTAATTGTTACTGGACTTTTCTTGTTTCAGAAAATGGAGTTGATACCATTTTTAAACAGTGCTTAGGTCGAACCTGGAATGACAATGACCCGACTGGTCAAGCAGTGTTTTCCCCTGACAAATTGAAATATGCGCGTTTTAATTTTTCCAATGGTTTAAATCTGTTCAAGTTTAACAATCATTCTGGCCTTTTTTCGGACCCATCGCATTTTGATTTTGAACAGGATACGTTTTATCACTCCGGTGCTGCATTTTCACCCAATTCACGCTTTCTGTATGCCTGTGCCTACAATAAAGTTTGGCAATTCGATACTTGGGAGGAGGACCTTTCCATCAGTCGAACTTTAGTCGGAGAATTGGTTACTCCATCGGGAACACAATACCCAACTCGATTTAACCAAGCGCGCTTGGCACCTGATGGTAAAATTTATATTTCAGGTACAGGCCAGCACCGGCACCTACACGTTGTACGCCGACCTAATTGCGAAGGATTACAATGTGATTTACAGCAGTATGCTATAGAGTTGTACGCCGACAATGGGTATACGTTGGGCAATATGCCTAATTATATACATTGGAACAATACAGATACTTGCCAGGCTGTTGGCGTAAAACCAATTGCTCTGAACAATGAAAATGATATTCGTATTTATCCCAACCCAATTAGAGAGGCGCTGCAGGTCGAGATATCAGATTTTCAAGGAGGAGAGTACTCCATGACGATCTTCAATATACTTGGTCAACGCCTTTTGAGTTTCGCCATCCGACAGCCTGTCACTGAATTGGATTTGAGTGGGTTAAGCCGGGGGATCTATTATTATGCCCTTCAAAACAAGCACCTTATCCGATCAGCAAAACTTACCAAGATGTAACCCCTCTCCCGCTCCTCCTACAACGGCAACGCCGAATACCGCTCGATAAACGCCTTCAACTCGTCTACCATCGCCGGCGAACCGATCGCAATGGTGTTGCGCTGGTGGAGTTCTTTCGGTTCGATGTCGAGGATGCGCTTCAGTTGGGTGTTGATCGATTTGCCGCCGGCCTGCTCGACGATGAGCGACAAGGGGTTGCACTCGTACAGCAGCCGCAGTTTGCCTTTGGGGTATTTGCGGGTGCTGGGGTACAGGAAAATGCCGCCCTGGATCAGGATGCGGTGGATGTCGCTCACCATGGAGCCGATGTAGCGCAAGCCGTAGTTCTGGTCGCTGCAATTGTCGATGTACCGGCGCATTTCCAGGTCGAATTTGGAATAATACCCCTGGTTGACGGAGTAAAACTTGCCGTTCTCGGGGATGCGCAGGTTGCGGTGGCTCAGGCAAAACTCGCCGATGCTGGGGTCGAGTGTGAAGCCGTTGACGCCCCGGCCGGTGGTGTACACCAGGATGGTGGAGGTGCCGTAGAGCACGTAGCCGGCGGCCACCTGGCGGTTGCCGGCTTGCAGGAAGTCCTCGGTGGTGGCAGGGCCGGAGGGGTCGCTTTGGCGGCGGTAGATGGCAAAAATGGTGCCCACCGACACGTTCACGTCGATGTTGGAAGAGCCGTCGAGGGGGTCGAACATCACCACGTAGTGGCTTTGTTTGGAGCCCACCGCCGGCACCTGGATGATGCTGTCGTTTTCTTCGGACGCAATGGCGCAGCACTCGCCGCTGTTTTGGAGGCACTCGATGAGTTTTTCGTTGGCGTACACGTCGAGTTTCTGCTGCTGGTCGCCGGAGGTGTTTTCGCCGCTGTCGGCCACGCCGGTGATATTGACCAGGCCGGCCTTGTTGACCTCGCGGTTGATGATTTTGGCGGCCACGCCGATGTCGCGGAGCAGGCCGGTGAGCTCGCCGGTGGCAAATTCAAAGTCTTTTTCAGCGCGGATGATGAACTCGTCGAGCGTGACGATGCGGTTGCCGGGCCGGGAAAAGGCGTCGTGTTCAGGATTTTTTTTCGCAGGTGCTGCCATGTGGTGGTGGTGTAACGTTGGCTGCCGGCATGGGCGGGCGGGCCCGGGCCCGGCATGGATGTTGGTGAAGGCTGATCGTGTACAAAACGAGCCCAAAAGTAAACAAAACTTTAGCGTACTCCAGCCGCTGCCATAAAAGTCGGCGCGCCGCCGGCATCTTTCCGTACTTTTACAACTCTTTTCACCGGCGTTTGTTAGAAGACGCCCTCCCTGACTTTCGTGGCGCCCGTTCCACGCCAATAAGACTACGGCAAAGGCAATTCAAGGCATGAAACACCTCTCCTATCTCAATAAATTTTTCTGGAAATACCGCTGGCGCTTCCTGCTGGGCATCGTTTTCGTAGGGCTCGCCAACTGGTTCCGGGTCTGGCAACCCAAAGTGATCCGGAATGCCCTCGACACGGTGGTCCGCCAGGTGCAGCATTACAAAGAAACCGGAGGCATCAGCGCCCACCCGGAAGCCTACCGCGAACTGGGCAACCAGATCGCCTGGTTCGGAGCAGGTGTCATCGCGCTGGCCCTCGTCATGGGCTTGTTCATGTTTTTCATGCGCCAAACCATCATCGTGATGAGCCGCCTGATCGAGTATGACATGCGGAAAGAACTTTTTGCCCACTACGAAACCCTTGACCTGGCTTTTTTCAAACGCAGCAGCACCGGCGACCTGATGTCGCGGATTTCGGAAGACGTCTCGAAAGTGCGCATGTTCCTCGGCCCTACCATCCTGTATGGCCTCGACCTCACGTTTCTGTTCGTGCTCACCATTTCCTCCATGCTGCACGTGAGCGTGCCGCTCACGCTCTGGTCGCTCCTTCCACTGCCGTTTTTGAGCATCTCCATCTACTGGGTCAGCACGATCATCAACCGCCGCAGCGAAAAAATTCAGCAACAACTGTCGGCCCTCACCAGCACCGCACAGGAAGTGTACAGCGGCATCCGGGTAGTCAAAAGTTATGCCCAGGAAGAAGCCATGGGCCGGCATTTTGCCAGCCAAAGCGAGGAATTCCGGCAAAAATCGCTGGGCCTCGTGCGGATCGACGCGTTTTTCTACCCGCTCATGATGCTCATGGTGGGCGCCAGCACCATCATCACAGTGTACGTGGGCGGCCTGCAAGTGGTGGCCGGCAACATCACCCCGGGTAACATCGCCGAGTTTGTGATTTACATCAACATGCTCACCTGGCCGGTGACCGCCATCGGCTGGATCGCCTCCCTCACCCAGCAGGCGGCCGCCTCGCAAAAACGGATCAATGAATTTTTAAACACCAAACCGGCGATCCTCAACCCCGAACCGGCTGCGTCGACCGAGGGTTCGCCGGCTGCCAGCGCCCGCTACCAGGGCCATATCGTTTTTGAAAACGTCACGTTTGTATACCCCGACACCGGCATCAAAGCGCTGGAAAATGTATCGTTTGAAATAAAACCCGGCCAAAAAATGGCCATCATCGGCCGGACCGGCAGCGGCAAAACAACCATCGCCGACCTGCTGCTGCGCATGTACGACGTCACCGAAGGCCGTATTCTGGTCGACGGGAAAGACATCCGCGAACTGGATCTGTTCCAGTTGCGCCGCAACATCGGCTATGTGCCGCAGGATGTGTTTCTGTTCTCCGATTCGGTGTTGGGCAATATCGCCTTCGGCAAAGAGGGTATTTCCCGCGAAGAAGCCGAGTTTTATGCCAAAAGCGCGGCCGTACACCAGGATATTTTGGGCTTGCCCAAAGGCTACGAAACGCTGGTGGGCGAGCGCGGCGTAACCCTCTCCGGCGGACAAAAACAGCGGATCAGCATCGCCCGAGCTTTTGCCAAACAACCGGATATCGTGGTGCTCGACGACTGTCTTTCGGCCGTAGACACCCACACCGAAAGCCAGATCCTGGGCTACCTCGGCCAGGCCTTGTCTGACAAAACAGGGATCATCATCACGCACCGGATTTACAGCATGTTGCAGTTCGATCAGATCATCGTGCTCGACAACCACCGCGTAGCCGAAGCAGGCACCCACGAAGCCTTGCTGGCCAAAGGCGGGTATTATGCCGAGTTGTTTGAAAAACAATCCAGCGCGGATATCGTCGAATAAGAGCGCTAAAACGGCTACTTTTGAGTGTGCGTCCGGTGTGCCCGGCCGCATCAAAAATGTGTCGTATGCAGTTGGTCAAATCGTACTGCCCTTCGCCCATCGGCTGGTTTGAAATCACCGGCAGTGAACTGGGCGTGCGCACCGTGGTTCGTTGTCCGCAACCCGGTCCCAACGAACCCCTGCCGCCCGAGCATCCGGTGGCTGTTTGCCGCCGCCAACTGGAGGAATACTTCGACCGCACCCGCACGCAGTTCGATATCAAAATAGACTGGAGCGGCACGCCCGAATTTCAACAACTGGTCTGGAAAGCCCTGCTCGACATTCCCTACGGCGAAACGGTCGCCTATTCGGATATTGCCAACCGCATTGGCCACCCCAAAGCGGTGCGGGCAGTAGGCCTGGCCAACCGCAACAACCCAACCGCCATCGTCGTGCCCTGTCACCGGGTGATCGGCAAAGCCGGCGAACTACGCGGCTACTTTTATGGCCTGGACGCCAAACTCCTCCTCCTCCGCCACGAAAACCCCCATCGCTACGCCGAACAAGGCTCGCTTTTTTAGGGAATAAGGTTAGAACCTTCTAACCCTCCAACCTTCTAACCTTCCAACCCTCCAAACCCGTTGTAGATATGTTTCGGTTTGAACATCCATATTTTTTGAATTTGCTTTGGGCAGTTCCGGCTTTGCTGCTGCTGCTGCTGGGGTATCGTTGGTGGCGCCGGCGCGCGCTGGGCAAAATAGCGCCGCCGGCATCGCAGCGGCGCCTGCTGCCGGGCTGGTCGGGCGTGCGGTTTTGGATAAAAAATTCTTTTTTCGTGTTGGGCTTGGCGTTGCTGGCCCTGGCTTGGGCCAACCCGCAGCGCGGGGCGAAAAAACAAACCACGACTGAAAAAAGCGCCGACGTGTTCATTGCCCTCGATATTTCGCAAAGTATGTTGGCTGAGGACGTAGCGCCCAGCCGTCTGGAACTGGCCAAATCCTTTTTGCGCAAGTTGGTTCGCGAATTGCACGGCGAGCGCATCGGGCTGATCTTTTTTGCCGGCGACGCCTTTTTACAAATGCCGCTGTCGACGGACTATGCCGCAGCCGACATGTTTGTCAACAGCGCTTCGCCCGAGCTGATCACCGCACAGGGCACGGCCATACCCGCCGCCATCGAATTAGCGGGCAAATCCTTCGACGCCGAACCCGGCGGCGGCCGGGCTGTTATTTTAATTACCGATGGTGAAAACCACGACGAAGACGCGGTCAGCGCCGCTAAAACCGCCCATGAAGATGGAATTGTGTTGTTCACGGTAGGCGCCGGCACGGCTTCTGGCGGACCCATTCCGGTGGGCGCTATGGCCGGTGGCACCGAGTACAAACGCGACGAGCAAGGCGAGATCGTGCGCACCCGCCTAAACGAGGCACTGCTCCAGCAACTGGCGGCTGCCGGCGGGGGCGTCAGCTACCGGCTCGGGCAGGGCGATGCGGCGATTTCATCTATCCGCCGGGAGGTGAACCGCCTCCAAAAACGCGAACGCGCAGTGCGCTCGTTTGCCGAATTTGATTCCTATTTTCAGTGGCTGCTGCTGCCGGCCTTCCTGTTGCTGGCCTTTGAGGCCTGGCTGGTATGGCGTGGCCGCTAAAACCGGATTTGACCTATGTTGAACAATCTTATTTTTAAAAAAATGTATCACCTGCGCGGGCTCGCCGGCGCTGTCTGCTGGCTCGTGCTGGGCATCGCCGCGTTGCCGGCCCAATCGGCGCATCAATCGCTGCGCGAAGGCGACCGCCACTACGAGCGGGCAAAATACCGGGAGGCCGAAGATGCCTACCGGAAAGCCGCCGAACAAGCGCCCGGCAAGCCGGACGTGCAGTACAATACCGGCAATGCGGTGTACCAGCAAGGCAACTATGCCGATGCCGAAAAACTATTTGAAGAGGCCGCCAAATCCACCCGCGACCCCAACCGGGAAGCCGATGCCCTGCACAACCTCGGCAACGCCTACCTGAAACAACAGAAATACAAAGAAGCCGTAGACGCCTACGAAAAAAGCCTGCGCAGCCGGCCCGGCGACGCCCAAACGAAGGTCAACCTCCAACTGGCCAAGAAAAAACGCCAGCAACAACAGCAGGAAGAACAAAAAAAGCAGGATCAACAAAACAAACCCAACCCCGATCCGCAAAACCCACCACCGCCGCCGCAGGATCAATCTCCGCCGAAAGACCAGCAGCAGCAGCCCAAGCAGGGCCAACAGCCCCAACAGTCACAGCCCCAACCCGAACAGGGCGGCGAGGGCAAAATGACTCGCGAACAGGCCCGCCGGCTCCTGGAAACGGCCGTAGGGCCAGAAGACCAGCGCAATGCCCGCAAGTACCGCGAGCAGGAACCGCAAAAAAAACAAGCACAGCCCAAAAAGGACTGGTAGACGAGCCCCGGTAAAATTGGATTTTATACCGGAAAAAAGCATTTTTGCCGCTATAACCTGGCTATGCGCGGGTTCAGCCACCCTGGCCTGGGCTCTCCGGAGCCGAAAATCGTTTCTAACCAACTAAGCAACCACACCCGATGAGCGAAAAAGGTATTCCCACCGTAGACCTGTCCACCTTTACCCAAGGTACGCCAGCCCAGCGCCAGGCTTTTGTGCACGATTTGGGCAAGGCCTTTCACGAGGTAGGCTTCGTGGCGGTCGTCAACCACGGCATCCCGAAACACCTGGTCGACGGATTTTATGCGGCCTCCAAAGCATTTTTTGCCCTGCCCGAGCCAGTCAAACGAAAATACGAAGTGCCCGGCCTGGCCGGCCAGCGCGGCTACACCTCCTTCGGGAAGGAGCACGCCAAGCAATCGACGGTAGCCGACCTGAAGGAGTTTTTCCAGATCGGCCAGGAAGTACCGGCTGATCATCC
Organism: Saprospiraceae bacterium; assembly: GCA_020846655.1. Lineage (GTDB taxonomy): Bacteria > Bacteroidota > Bacteroidia > Chitinophagales > Saprospiraceae > M3007. Next base: position 12,256 of record JADLDL010000182.1, read on the forward strand.
GCTGAAAACCCAGTACCCCGACAACGTGTCGGTGGCTGAAGCTCCCGAGTTTGCCCAACTGGGCCGCGACCTCTACCAGGCCTTTGAAAAAGCCGGCGGCGAACTGCTGGAGGCCATCGCCATCCACCTGAACCTCGACCCCCACTATTTCCAGCAATACATCAGCAACGGCAACTCCATCCTGCGCTCCATTTTTTACCCGCCCATCACCCACGAGCCCGCCAGCGCCATCCGCGCCGAGCAGCACGAAGACATCAACCTGATCACCTTGCTGGTGGGCGCCAGCGCCGGCGGTTTGCAGCTGCTGAATTCCAAAGACGAGTGGATGCCGATCATGCCCGAAGCCGACGAGATCGTGATCAACGTGGGCGATATGCTCCAGCGCCTCACCAACAATTACCTGAAAAGCACCACCCACCGCGTCGTGAACCCGCCCCGCGAAGAGTGGCACCTGCCGCGCCTCAGCATTCCGTTCTTCCTGCACCCGGTGAGCGACATGCGCCTGGACTGCCTGGAAGCCTGCGTAACGGCCGACACCCCCCTGCAGTACGCCCCCACCACCGCCGGCGAGTACCTCGACGAGCGGCTGCGGGAAATTGGGTTGAAGAAATAAATCCTCTCCGCTGTTCGGGCTACTGAAGCAATAGTTAATCGTGGCCAGTCGCCCGGCTGTAGTCCTGTTTCCGGCTCAATGCCGGGGTGATTAGTAACAGGGCGAAGGATGAGACAAACATTTTTAGGACACAAGACAAAGGTAGCCCCCATGTGTTTCGCACGGGGGCTACACTGTTATGTGCCGGCCTGGCGTTTTTCCAAAAAATAACCCTCAGCCCCCATAGCCATCAACTTAAACGTTTGAAGGCTATGCCCTCAGCCCCTCTGCTTTTCATAAACTTCCGCCTGCCAACCCGTAAAAACCAAGCCGCTTTCCCTCCTTTTGCTAATTCTGCCCGTTTCGGCGTTAATAATTTGAAAACACCCCTTTCCGCCTGCCCTTTTCACCCCGTTTTTCTAACTTTGCCCACCTTTTTTTCATTTTTTTTAAAAGAAAACAAACTGTCCCTTGCCACTATGGTCAAACAGTTCCTTACCTCGACCTGCCTGCTTTTCCTGCTCGCAACCGTCTGTACCGCCCAACCGGAGCCTTACGCCGACGATCCGATACTTTTTACGGTCAACAACACCCCTGTGCGGTTCTCCGAATTCCGGCAGATTTATGCCAAAACCAACCAGCAAAAGGCAGACTTCTCGGAAGCCTCGCTGCGCGAATACCTGGATTTGTACGTCAAGTTCAAACTGAAAGTCCAGAAAGCCCGCGACATGCACCTGGATACCGTGCAGGCCTTTAAAGCCGAACTCGACGGCTACCGCCGCCAACTGGCCGCTTCCTACCTCGTAGACCGCGAAGTGACCGACCGCCTCGTGCAGGAAGCCTACAACAACATGAAACAGGACGTGGACATCAGCCACATCTTCGTCGCCTGCGACCGCAACGCCAAAGCCGCCGACACCCTGCGCGCCTACAACCGCGCCATGAACCTGCTCAAACTGATTCAGAACGGCACTCCCTTTGAAAAAGTAGCCCAGGACAGCTCGGAAGACAAATCGGCCAAGGAAAACAGCGGCAACCTCGGCTACGTGACGGCCATGCTTCCCGACGGCTACTACAACCTCGAACGCGCCATCTACCGCGCCCGCCGGGGCGAAATCTTCGGCCCCGTGCGCACCAACACCGGCTACCACATCGTGCGGGTACACGACTTCCGTACCGCCCGCGGCGAAATGGAAGTGGCCCAGATCCTCATCCGCAAAGGCAGCAGCGAAGAAGAAAACACCAAGAAGCGCATGGTTGCCGACAGCGTATACGCCACCCTGAAACGCGGCGCCAACTGGGATGAAGCCTGCAACCGCTTCTCGGAAGACAAAATGAGCGCCGCCAAAGGCGGATACATCGGCTTCTTCGGCATCAACCGCTACCAGCGCGCCTTCGAAGACGCGGCGTTTAACCTGAAAAACAACGGCGACATCGCCCCGCCGGCCGAAACCTCCATCGGCTGGCACATCATCAAACGCGTGAGCCAACGCGGCGTCGGTACCTTTGAAGAATTCCGCCGCCCCGTGTCGGAACGCATCAAACGCGACAGCCGCAGCGAAATCGCCAAACAGAGCATGATCGAGCGCATTCAGCGCGAAGGCAAATTCCAGGAATTTCCAAACGTGCTGGAGCAATGGACGGCCAAACAAGTGGACTCCGTGTTCCTGACGTTCCGTTGGAAACCCGATCCCGCCCGGCCTCAAACGCCGCTGCTCAGTTTTGGCAGCACCAAATCCTACACGATCG
>JADLDL010000183.1 GCA_020846655.1 Saprospiraceae bacterium
AAATTTCTGTTACAGCCCTGATTGATCATCCTGGACAACCGATGTTTGGGTTGTTGCAGCGCTTCTGCGAGGTCCCCAATCTTGATTTCCGGGTTCAGGTATGGCTTTTCAGACAACATGTATTGCCTCAGGGCTTCCAATTCGATGGCCGGAATAGGGTCCGCCTCCTGCAGTGTTTCGTATTCTGGCGCCTCCAGTACGACAGGCAATTCCAGGATGGCGGGGTTTGCCCAGATCTTAAGGGCTAAAAAGTAGATAGCCGCCACCACCAGCACCCAAAACAAGGTATAAATGGAATAATCGCTCTGGCGGTGATAAATTTTATGCACAAAACCCGCGCTCCAGAAAACCAACAGTCCGAGACAAACGATCAGGAAAGACCTTAAAAACTCACCAATAAAAGGCGCGGCATATTTTTGGTAAAATGCTGCTTGATAGCGCTGGTAAATGCCCAAACTGAGCCCAAGGTATATGCCCAAACTGAGCATGGATGCAAATTCTATCAGGTTGAAACTTGCCAGAATCTGAGGCAGTGCCAGAACATGTAGAACCCCCTTTAAGTGCAGGCCCAAAAAGGTGTTGAGCACCAGTACATGGAGGCAGGCCGGCAAGAAATGGAAGTACAATTTTGGCCTGGGGAGCGGGTCCAATCTAAGCAAAGCGCGCGTGAACAGATAAATAAATGGCCCCGTCAGGAATAAGATCACATCCGGCAGCAGGATGATTTCGGCAAACATCCGGAAAAAGGAAGGCTGATACGTCACCCGCAACAACATCAGGATCGAGATGATCAACAAGAGCGCCCCGAAATATTGAATCGCCTCCCGATTGGCGTTCTTTTTTTGCCAAAGCAAATAGGCCAGGAAGAAGCCCTGGATGCAACCCGGATACAAGGCTATCTCCAGCCATTTATTTTGAATCATATAAACAGTACAAATTTTGCGGCAATAAGGAGACGGAGCGGGTTGCTCGGGGGCTTACTAGTTGACTATACCTTCCCGGTATGCCCTCGGCCGCTTCCCCGTCTTTTTCAAAAACACCCGGTGAAAATACGTGAGCGTTTCAAAACCATTGCCATAGGCAATCTCGGCGATCTGTTTGTCCGTGGTCATCAATTGATGGCATACCTGCGCAATGCGGATGTCGTTCACATAGTCTGAAAATGTTTTTCCGGTAATGCGTTTAAAGAATTTGCAAAAAGCACCGGGAGACAAGTGAATCAGGAACGCGGCTGTATGGATGCTCAGTTTTTCCGTAGCATGTTTTTGTACATACTGACAGACCTTGTTGATCCGGTTTTCATTTTCATTTCCCTTCAGGGGCTGATAAAATGGAGAAGCCAATGCGGTATGGTTCATTTGGGCCAGTGCTCCAAGAATCTGCAGCAGGCCGGTAATTTTATCAACACCGGTTTGTTGCGGCAACTGTTTCAAGTGCTCTGCTACCGCTGCTGATTTTTCTCCGCTGAATGCAATGCCCTGCCTTGCCTGTGCCAGCAGTTTATTTATGCTTGACAACCCTTCCAGTTCCGTAAAGCGCTCCATAAAATGGCCGGAAAACTGAACGACCACTGCGGTCATCCGTTCTTGTTGGCTGTCATCGCTCACCCAGGTGTGCGGAAGCTCGGGGCCCATCAGCACCAAATCCCCGTCCTCAAAACTTTCATGACTGTCGCCCACAAGGCGCCTGCCCCGGCCTTCTGTAATCAGTGTAAGTTCGTACTCCGGGTGATAATGCCAGAAAAAGTCAAAGCGGGGTAGTTGTAGTTCAAATGCCAAAAAGGAATGCCGCCCCTTTTTTTCTGTAATTTTTTCCAGTTTAGGTTTCATTGGCCACTATGTATACTGATTTTTGTCCAAAAATATGAGTAATTGTCAATATGGTGTAATAAATGACGCATAGCGTGTTAAACCCCATGGAGCTGGCCCTCCTAATTTTGCATTCAAAATAAATATCTATGCTTCCATCCCACATAAGGGCGGCACTTGAGGCGCCCTTTTCCCTTTCCGACGAGCAAATTCAGTTTTATCAGCAAAACCGCTATATCAAACTGAAACAGGTTTTTGATGCAGAGACCATTGCGTTTTTTAATGCGGCCATTAGCCAAAGGGTAGCCATCATGAACCACGAAACCAAGCCATTGGAGGAACGCAGCACCTACGGCAAGGCATTTTTACAATTGTTCAACCTGTGGAGAGAGGATGCAAGCGTCAAAGAACTGGTATTCAGCCAGCGATTGGCAAAGATTGCTTCTGATTTGATGCAAACCGAGGGGGTTCGCATTTACCATGATCAGGCCTTGTTTAAAGAAGGTGGCGGCGGCATCACGCCATGGCATGCCGACCAATATTACTGGCCCTTAGAAACGGATAAAACCGTTACAGCATGGATTCCGTTGCAGGCCACTCCGTTGGAAATGGGGCCATTGGAATTTAGTGCGGGCAGTCACCAGATTGTGGAAGGAAGGGATTTGGAAATAAGTGATGAAAGTGAGGCGACCATCCAGCAAAAATTGAGGGTAACAGATTTTAAACATGTCATCGAACCATTTGATTGGGGAGAAGTAAGTTTCCACAGCGGCTGGGTTTTTCACCGTGCCGGCGCCAACACCACCGACCAGATGCGGAAAGTAATGACGGTAATTTATATGGATAAAGATATGGTGTTGAAAAACCCGGACAACAAAAACCAAATCAACGATTGGAATACCTGGTGCCCCGGCGCCAAAATCGGGGAAGTGATCAATACGCCCATCAATCCTGTCATCTATCCAAACTGATACGTTGCAGATAAGGTATTGTTGTACGCATTGGGGTTCAGAAAAGGACAAGCCGGATGTGTTTGTTGATAAGGTTTTGTCAGCAGGGTATGAAGGTATTGAAATCTTTTTGCCGCCCACCGGCGATCCCTTCATTGCCCTTACGCAGCATTTTTCCTGTTGCCCCGCCGTGATACTCTCGTGATAATTATGTTGCACTTTTACGCTGCCATATTAGATGGTTGTATTTCATCAAAAGGTTGAAAAAACGATGAATATCCTAATTGTAGAAGATGACTCTAATATTGCCCAACTTATGGCCATGCATTTGCGCGACCTGCCGGCCCAAGTGACCGTCATACACCACGGCTGGCTAGGCCTAGATGAAGCGATGAGCGGGAAATATGATTTTTTGGTGCTTGACCTGATGCTGCCTGGCTTGGGCGGCTTGGAAATTTGTCGGCAATTGCGTCAGCGCAAACAATTTATCCCGGTGCTGATGCTCACCGCCAAGTCGGAAGAACAGGACAAAATCGCTGGCTTGGAAATGGGTGCCGACGATTACCTGACCAAGCCTTTCAGTCCTGGCGAATTGCTGGCCAGGGTAAGAACCATCCTCCGTCGCTCCCAACGCGAAAGCAGGCAAATGGAAAAAAAACTGCAACGTATCGAACGCGGTGCTTTGTGCATAGACTTGGAGATGAAAACCGTGAACAAAGGCGCCCAACGCATCGAACTGACCGCGAAAGAATACGAGATATTACAGTTGTTCATGCAAAACCCCGGGCGCAGCTATACGCGGCAGGAGATTCTTGACGAGATTTGGGGTGAACAATTTGAAGGCCTGGAGCATACCGTCAATTCACATATCAACCGGCTGCGGGCGAAGATTGAAGATAACCTGGCCCAGCCCGGATATATATTGACTGCCTGGGGGATTGGCTACAAATTCAATAATGAACTGTAAATGACGCAGAACGAAAGGGCGGCAAGCCAAAATGACGAAGCCACAATAGAGTATTCGGCAAAATCCCGTTTACGACGGGTGATGACGACGGTGCTGCTGGCGTTCCTGTTGCTCACCGCCTATTTCCTTATCGGGGGGTATTTCAATGACCTGGCCGAGGCAGAAAAAGCCAGTTTAATGCGGTTGAACGGCATTGCTTATACGCTTTCTATGCAAATTGACGGCGATGCGCACCAGCGCCTGATGGCAAAATATCGGCAAAAAGATGCGATCTTGACCCGCCAGCAAGACAGCGTCTATTTTGCGATTCACCAGGTGCTGCGGCGGATTCACGACGCCAATATGCTCAATACCGCCATCTATACCATCGTGCTCGATAGCACGAATGCGTGTTTTTTCAGCGTGACTTCAGCCGAAACCCCCTATTTCAGGCATCCTTACCATTCAGCACCCGCCATGTTGATGGAAAAACACGCCCAGGGAGCGATGATCCCGCGCTACCAGGACGAATTCGGCCACTGGTTGTCGGCCTTTGCCGCCATCCGAAACAGCGCCGGGGAAGTGGTGGCACTGGTGCAGGTAGATCAAAAATTTGATGAATTTATCGAGATCGCCCGCTCCGATGTGCTCAGAAACTTGCTGGTCAGCCTGTTGGTGTGTATGTTGCTTTTAGCTTTGCTGGTGCGGACTCTACAGCCGATCTTGCGCAAAGAACGCTTGAACAAAGAAGCCTTGGAAGCAGCCAACCTCGAAAATAAACGGGTCAATGAACATCTTCAAATCAGCCTGGAACAGGTGACTGCACTCGACACTTTTCGCAAGGAAATGATCGCTAATCTTTCGCACGACTTGCGCACTCCGATGGCGAGCATCCTCGGTTATCTGGAAACCGTGCTCCTGAAAAAAGCGCAGCTTTCCGAAGCGGAACGGGAAAAATTCCTGAACGTCGCGCTTTCAGAGGCCAAGCGGCTCAATCGCCTGGTAGCGGATCTGTTCGATCTGTCGAAATTAGAGTCTGGGCAAATCCGGATCGCGCCAGAGCCGTTCAACATGGCCGAACTGGCCCAGGATACTCTGCAAAAATACCAGTTGCAGGCCCAGTACAAGCAGGTCAAACTGCGCACCGATTTCTCCGAAAACCTACCCCTCACCCTCGCGGATGTGCGCTGGATAGACCGAGTACTCCAAAACCTGATGGACAACGCCTTGCGCTATGTTAACGAAGGCGGTTTTGTCTTGTTTACTATCTTTGAAAAAGACGCAAAGTTGCACTTTAAGGTGTGCAACAGCGGCGACCCCATTCCCGAAGCGCACCTTTCGAAGGTGTTTGATCGCTATTTCAAATCCACCAACCGCAAAAAAGACAGCACCGGCTTAGGCCTGACGATTGTGAAAAAAGTGCTGGAACTGCACCAGGAGCATGTCTGGGCAGAGGTGGAGAACGACGTCACCACCTTCCGGTTTACGTTGCCCTTGTATCCGTGATACTTTCGTGATAATTGACATACAACTTTGTGCTACAATTAACTGATCACCAAAACAAAAATTGATTAGACATGAAGCACAACTTTCTTTTTTCCCTGTTCATTTTAGCGGGTTCGGCCGCATTTTTCACCGCCTGTTCCAAAGAGACGGAAGTGATCGTGGATTCTTCCCAACCGCAAGGCACTTTCAGCGTGGCTAAAAGCGGCACTTTTGTCGAGCAAAACGCTACGGGCTCCAAGGGTACGACCCAACTCGGCACCGACGGTAAAGGGGCCCAGTTCCTCAAATTCGGTTCCGACTTCGGCACCAGCTTTGCCACCGGCACGGTCACAGTCTATTTGAGCACCTCCATGACCTTTACCCCAGACCCGGCCAACGGCAACCCCGCCCTGCGCCTCGTCGGCCCAGTGAACAAAGCCGGCGAGAACTACTTCCTCTTGGACCCGGTTGCCGACACTAAATTCACGCATGTAATCCTATGGTGTGCCTCGGCCAATGTACCCTTTGGCTACGCTCGGCTTCAATAATTGGTTCTGATCTTCTGATTTTGCCCGATGTACAAGGCCCCTCCTTGTTGCTGGGCCTTGCACAAGGGTCGCATTTCCTATGATTTTATGCAACACATGAAGAAAGTACTTTTGCTCTGCCTCGCCCTTTGGCCGTTTTTTGCCACGGCCCAGAGTGGTTGGACGCGCACGCCCAAAGGCTTGTTCCTCAAACTGGACGGTTCTTATTTGAATGCCACTAAATACTTCAACCCGAACGGTGAGGGAATTACCACGAGCGCTTTTCAACAAGCCTCCCTTAATCTATATGGCGAGTATGGCTTTCGGGAGCGGATCACTTTTATTGTACAAGTGCCGCTCCTGCGAGGGAACAGTTTTGAAACGACGAAGACCGTTGTCGGCTTCGGCGACCTCCGCTTGGAAGCCAAATACCGCCTGACAGGCAACCGACTCCCGGTGGCGATCAGCATCGCGCCGGAATTGCCAACCGGGCGCGCTACTGCTTATGCCGCGAATAAAAATTTCCCCGACGACCGCATCAACCTGCCAACCGGCGACGGCGAGTTCAACGTGTGGGCAACGCTGGCAGCTTCTAAATCGTTTGGCAAGTGTTATGCTTCGGCTTTCACCGCTTACAACTTTCGCACCAAATACAAGGGCAAAGAATTCCGCGACCTCTATCAATTCGGGGCCGAAATAGGCTATAACCCCTGGAAGCCTTTGTGGATCAATGCCAAACTGCGTACCCAATTCAGCAACGGCGAAAGCCGCCATCCCGACCTCGGTTTTGTGCGCGGCGACGGCACGACCTACACCCTCGCCAGCGTGGAGGCCTTCTACAAATTCAGCAAAAACTGGGGTATGGCAGCCACATTTTTGACTGGCGGCGACTGGGTCGCGCCGTTGAAAAACATCTATGCCGCACCCTATTTTTCGGTAGGAGTGGTTTATGAAAAGTAAAGCAAACTTTCATTTGGCACCTGGTAAAACTTGATGCTCAAAAACTGCGGCTATGGAGATTTTTCATGCCACTCTTCAAAAACTAACTATCATGACAATTCTCAAATTTTTTTCCACCTTCTTGTTTGTTCTGTCTATTTCATCTTGCCAAAAAGACGAGGCTCCGCCGGAAAATAATCCGAGTGACGCAACGAAACCCACGGGCACGTTCACTGCACAGCGCATGGGTGTCTTCCAGGAGCAAAATGGATACAACGCTGCGGGTACCGCCCAACTCGGCACCGACGACGCCAACAGCCAATGGTTACGCTTGGCCCCTGATTTCACCGCCTCGCTTTCGACTGGAGCGGTAACCGTATATCTTTCTAAAAATCAGAACCTCAGCCTCAATTCCGCTACTTCTTTTCTGCGGGTGGATTTGGTGAAAACCCCTGGCGAACATTTTTACAAAATTAATCCCGGAGTGGGCAGCGATTTCAAATTTGCCATTCTGTGGTGCGCTTCGGCAAGTGTGCAGTTTGGCAACGCGGAGTTGAAGTGACGTACCGGAACGCGGAGCAAGTACCCTCCAGCCTCAGGGCAAACCACTTTCCGCCGGGTATATTTATGTTGATCTTTGTAATTAGGCACTCAGAAGAAATTTCTATATCTCAGCGTTTAGGTTATAAACAATTTCGTTGAAATGCACAAATTCATCAGGGTTCCCCTCCCCAGCCTTACAAATAACTCAACCACCACTTCTCCCGGTGCGCCCGTTTGTAGCGGTCGTACCAGCGGCACAACGGAAACAACGCCAGCACCACCAGCACCCAAGCCACATAGGTCACGCCCAGCGGATACCCATAGTCCAGCAACACCGGCTGCGTGAATTTTCCGGCCGACAGCACCATGTCCGAGGCCGGCCGACCCGCATACCACACCCCCAACACCCCGACGAGGTGGGCCATATAAAAATGCGCCACGTAGTAAAAAAACGGCACCCGCCCGATGGTCGCAAAAAAGCCCTCCACGCGCTGGAAGCGGCGTTCGGCCCAGGACAGGAACAACAGCGCCGGCCCGATGGTCATCAACAGGTACAGCAGCGAGGGTGGGTACTTGCTGGTGTTGAAAAACGAAAGGATAGAAAAAGTCAGCGTGGGCTGCGGCGCCCAGGGCCGCGGATCGCCGTACAGGTTGAGGGTGCGGAACACCACAAACAACAGCACCGCCGCGAGGCCCGTTTGCCACAGCCAGGCGCGCCGCCGGGCGCCCTCCACCTCCGGCGCATACCAGTGCCCCAACAAGTACCCCAAGGTCATCAACCCGATCCAGGGCAGCACCGGGTACACCACAAAAAAAGCCGAGTCCGTACCCAGCGGAATAAAGTTGCTCTGGTGCAGCAGGTACCACAAAATCGCCGTCGGGCTGTAGCCGCTCATGCTGATGCCGTCGAGCAGGTTGTGGCCGGCCACGAGCAGCAAACCCAGCGCGAGCAGTATTTTTTTGGGCAAAAAAATCAGGCCCGAGAGGCAAACCATACACAAGCCGATCGCCCAAATAACTTGTAAAATGTGGAGACTCAGCGTGATATCGAAACTGATGCCGAGGTTGACGACTGTCAGTTCCATAAATATGAGCCAGAGACCTCGCGTCAGCAGAAACCGCGCCAACGCCTGGGGCCGGTCTTGCCGGAGGCCATACAAAAATGCCGAAGTGCCGGCCAGGAAAATGAACACCGGCGCACAAAAATGCGTGATCCAGCGCGTAAAAAACAAGACCGGCGTGGTGGTCGCCAGGTCGGTCGGGTCGGCAAAAAAAGAGCCGTAGTGCGTAAACTCGCGGACGTGGTCGAGGGCCATAATGACCATCACGATGCCCCGGAGCAGGTCGAGCGACAACACGCGCGCCTTGTTGTTTTCAGTAGCCATGGGATGCGACAAGGTAAACTGGACAGGTAGTTGAACTGCCCGCCAAGGTACGTGATTTGTTGCCGGGCTACCGGCAGCAGGCGGCGGATAAATTTTAGGGGCAGCAGCAGCAATCCTCCTGCCGGGCGCCGCTTCCTCAAGGCAAAGCCTTCAAAAACGGCAACACATCCCGCGTATAAAACGGCTCCTCCCGGCACCAAAAAATATAGTCCAGTTGCAAATACGTTTTCCCAAAATCATAAATTTCCGGCACCGTCACCGGCTGGCCGGTTTGGGGATTTACATGGCTGTAGTTGCCGTCCTGCACAGCCAGGCCGGTCGGCGCCGCGCCCTGCATTTCCCGCAGAAGCCCGTACGAATGTTTCATTTGGTAGCGCTGGTGTACTTTCAGGTCGGGGCCGCCCATGCCGCAGTGGATCTCCCGGGCATAGGCATACAGGCTTTTGAGATAGCCCTGGTCGTTGTGGGGCAGCCATTCGCCGGGCATAAAATTGGCGTACTGAATCGCCACAGATTTCGGAAAAGCCTGTTTCAGCACCCGCATATTTTCCCGGATGGCGTCGCGGTATGTTTCACAAGTAAAACCCGCCGGATACCACTTCCCGCTGTCGCCAAACTCCACCGAACTCTCGGGCAGGTTGATGCCCTCGATTCGGCCATCAAACGCCCGCCCCAGGGCGCTCAGCAGCGAATGGAAGCGCGCGGCCACAGCCGGATCCCAGCGCCGGCTCACCCAACCTGCTTTGCTGGCCTGGTCTTCCCGGCCTTCCGCAAACTCGTACTGGCTATTCACCCCGCCGTGGTAGGCCGTGTCGGTGCGGAGGTACAGCGGCACGGCGTAATACTGGCTGTCAAACGTAACATCCTGAATTTGAATAAACAACCGCTTGCCCTGCGCCTCCAAAAACCGGAGGTCGTCCTCCACCGCACTGAAATCATAGGCGCCCGGCCGGGGCTCCAGTTGTTTCCAGGGATAGGTAATTTGGGCGCCGGCCACCCCAGGGTGCCGGTAAAAGGTGGAATCATGGATGCGTTCCCGCTCCTGTGAAAAAAAGACAAAGTTCCTCGGCGCCGTTTGCGCGGCGGCTTGGGCCCACCACAACAACAGCGACAGGCCATACCAAAAACCAAGGGCGTTTTTTTTCATGGTAAGTAACGCTTAAAAAATAAAGTCACGAATACCTCCTGCCCCGCACCGCTTGCGAGCCAACCCCACCCCGGCCCTCCCCAGGGGGGAGGGTGCCGTAGAGCGCATTCTATCACCCTCCCCCCTGGGGAGGGCCAGGGTGGGGTTGGCTCGCAAGCGGTAGAAAACGTGAAACAATTCTAAATGTTCTTTGCCGGTAGAAACGCAAAACGGCAAAGCGGGATTTCAGGCAGACGAAATGGATTGCCCCGGATCTCCTCAAATTTTCACAAAAAAACACCGTCCTACCCGCCCGCGCCCGTCGCTCAGCCGCAGGCAATAACTGCCCGCCGGCAAATCGCCCAACACCACGCCCACCCCGGCCTCCAGCCGCGCCGCAAACGCCCGCCCCCACAGGTCGAACACCAGGGCTTCCCTGGCCCAGTCCGCGCCCGCCAGCCCCAACACCTGCCCCCGCAAGGGATTCGGAAACGCCAGCAGCCGTTCCGCCGCCCCCGCCTGCCCGCTCGCCAGCACCACCGGCGATTCGTAAGCGCCCGGATCGGGGTTCGGCAATTGCCGGGGCGCCCCCAGCAGGTCGGTCAAAATAAAGGTGGCCGTGCCGATGTTTTCCAGGCTGGGGTTGCGCAGCCGCAGGCTGTCGGGCTCCGGCGCCGCCCAGCCGGGATCGGCCACCACCGAGTGCTGGTCGCCGCCCGTGAGGGTTTGCAGGCCCGCCAGGTCGTTGACGGTTTGGCCCAAGGCGCCCGTTTTGGAAAAAAACACATTGTAGTCCGACACCAGGTCGGTGTTGCCAAACGAATAAAAAGCCCGTCCCGCGCCGCCGTTCGCGATCACGTTGTTCAGCAGCGTCATGTGTTCCGATTGATTCATAAAAAAAGCGTAGTTGTCGGCATCCGCCGAGGCATGGAACACCGAGTTGTGCAGCACTTGGATATGATCGCAGCCGATCAGGTTAAATCCTTGGGAGATGGCAATGATACCCGTCCCGAGGTTCATCGCCACCGCGTTGTTGGCCAGGGTGCAGATTCGGGCATACTGGCCGCAATTTTTCAGGTAAATGCCGGACGAGGCCTGCGGCCCCCACACCCGCACCCGGTTGTTCCGGATCTCAAAATCGCGGATGCCCAGGCCGTACATCCCATTGGCCGAAAAACCGCTGAAACTGCTGATCTCGTTGTTTTCCACCCGCACATTGCGCCAAAATTGCATCCGCAGGGCATCGTCGTAGCCGCCGCTGATCTTGTTGTTCGCCAACAGCAAATTGAATTTTATCTCGTCGCCTGAAAGCGACAGCGGCGTTTCGCCCCCACTGATGGCGCAGTGCCGGATCGTGAGGTTGGAATCGGGCGAGGCGTACAACGCGGCCGAGCTGCCGGGGATGGGCGCCTGGATGACGCAGTGCTCCACCCAAAGATCGTGGCCGCCCCGCAGCACCAGCGCCGCAAAATTGTTGTTCAGGCTCTCCGTTTGCTGAAACGTCAAGTGCTGAATCCGGACGTAGGTGGCTCCGTCCAGCCGGAAGGTGCTGTTTTGCGCCAGCGAGCCGGCCGCTACGATCTGCACTGCGCTGCTGTCGCCACTCTCGCCGCGCAGCGTCAGGGGCCGCAGCGCCGAACTGCCCTTAAACGGCGCATCCACAAAAATTTGCTCGGCATACACCCCGTCGCGCAGGAGCATCTCCGTGGCGCCGCACAAACCCGCGTGGCGCAAGGCCTCAAACGCCGTGCTCAGGTCCGGGAAATCCGCCCCCGCACCACCAATGGTGTAGGCGCCCGACAAGCCGGCATAGGCCTTGTCAAACACCACTTGGTCGTCGGCCGGAAATTCATCCGCCAGGCCGTTGGGCAGGCGCACCGAGGCGCGGACTTGGTTGGGCACCAGCGGCGTCAGCGGCAGGGTGCCCAGCGGCACCTCCTCCGACTGCCCCGAAGCCAGGTTGCCGCTCCAGTTGACCGTCGTCCACAAGGCCCCCTGCCAAAACACCTCGATCAGCGCCTGCGTGAGCGGCACCGAACCCGAATTGTTCAGGACCACCGACAAGGGCTGAGTCGAGCAATACACGCTGTCGGCCGAAAGCATCGGGAAACGGGTCACGGCGGCCGACAACAGGCTGGGCGTGTACTCGTCCGCGCCGATGTCCGGCGTCAGCCCGTCGCGCAGTTGCCCGTCGATATCGTCCGTCACGGCCACCGGAGTGCCCAGATTGTTCAGGCTGCTGTTGGCCAGGTGCAGGTCAGTGTCGCTTTGGTAGTTGGGGTTCAGGCTCACGGAGTTGGGCGGCAGCACCGGCGGCGGTCCGCCGGCCCAGAGGTTGCAATGGCTGAAGGCACTGAACACATTGGCGCCCGTGACCTCGCTCACCAGGATAGTGCCCGGCGGCCCGTCGATGGAGTTGTTTTGCAGGACCAGGAGACGGCTGCCGTCGTCCAGCCGAATGCCGTAGGCTTGCCCGGCGCCCGCGCCAAACAGGTGCAGGCTGTTGTACCAAAAATCGACATACCAGGCGCCCGACAAGCGGATACCAGTGCCGGCATTGGCTGCTGTGGCGCTGCCAAGAGCGATCATGTTGTTGGCCACCAGGTTGCGTTTCCCGCCGCTGCTGCGGCAGTCGTTGAGGATCAGCCCGACGCCGCTGCTTTTCCGGATCGTGTTCCGGAGTACGCGCAGGTTGTCCGATTCGTATATTTCCAGACCAACAACACTACTTTGGTCCGGATGATCTTCAATCACATTGTTTGAAATATCCAGGTTGTCTACGTACACCACCAGCAATGCCTGCGCGACTGCACCCACAAACCGGCTGCCCGAAATCAGGCCGTTGGGCAGGGCATTGTTGGCGGAAATACCAGTAAAGAGAAGCCCTCGATAGCCGCCCCGGATCAAACTGTTGCTGAATTGAAACCCCGAACTGTTGCCACCCACCAACACGGCCGTTTGGCTGTCGCTGTTGGGGTTGCCGCTGCGGATACCCGAAAACCCGCAATTTTCCACCCGGATGTTCGCCGCATTATTCACTTGCAACACCGTGCCGTGCAAGCCGCTCGCGGGCGCCACAAACGATAAGTTGCGGAGCGTGATTTGCCCCGTGTTTTGCAGCGAAACGACCCAGTTGGTCGCAGCATCGGCTGTATTTGTAAACACCCGCACCGAACTGCTGTCGCCGGTTTCGGATTCAAATGTCACCCGCCGGTTGGCGTTGGCGCCGGGAATGGCCGTGATCTGAAACCGCTCTTCGTACAGTCCGGGCCGGACCTTGAAGCTCACGTTGCCCGAAATACCTTTCGCGCTGAGTTCGGCTACGGCTGCGCCGAAACTGGCGAATTGGGCGCCGGCGCCGCCCAGGGTGTAGGTGCCATTCAATTGCGCAGGCAGGCGCAGGGCAAATGCAAGCAGCATTCCCCCGATAAGAAAGTAAAATCGCATGAGCGTTTGGGTTTATAGTTTACAAAACCGGGTCCGGGCCCGCGTG
The DNA here is from genome assembly GCA_020846655.1 of Saprospiraceae bacterium. Classification (GTDB taxonomy): domain Bacteria; phylum Bacteroidota; class Bacteroidia; order Chitinophagales; family Saprospiraceae; genus M3007. Next base: position 13,203 of record JADLDL010000183.1, read on the forward strand.
CCGCCCTCGTCGAGCAGGAATAGAAAATACACCCCCGCCGGCAGTGTGGCAACGTCGAGGCTGGCCTGGCCTGGGGCCTGCACCGCAAGTGGTTGCGACAGCAGCAAGCGCCCCTGGGTATCCGACACCAGGATGCGCGCCCCGGCAAGCTCCGGCAGGCCCGAAATACTCAACAACAGCTGCTCAGTGGCCGGGTTGGGCGAGAGCCGCAGATGCGGTGTCGTCGCCGTTTCGGCCGTGCCGATGGTTTCGGCCACCTGCACGATGGTTTGGCAGGC
>JADLDL010000184.1 GCA_020846655.1 Saprospiraceae bacterium
AATTTTATCAAAGTAGAGCCAAACTAAACCATCATTTAGTTACAAAATTTGGAGAGTGATTATATCATATCCAAATTTTAAATGGCTAAAATTCAAATCTTTATGGCGGACGGCAACCCTCCAACCTTCCAACCCTCCAACCCCCTCCTCAATGTCCTTCCAGAAAAAAGAGCGGCAAGTCCTTGTCCAATTGGCTTTCGGGCATAAAGGGCGTTTGGGAAGTAGGCGCGTTGGGTACCTGTGTGTTGACCAGCCCGGGCACCCGCCGCTGGAGGTAGGTGTAGAGTTCGCCCAGGCGCAGGATTCGGTCGTCGTTGGCGTCGGCGCGGAAGGTTCCGGTGGCATCCTGGGCGGCTTTGCCGGCAAAGGCTTCCAGCAGGGCTTCGGTGAAGGCGCCGTTTTCCCAGGCGGCGTGCTCGTACGATTTTTCGGTGCTGCCGCAGGACGTGAGGGTGCTCACGCCGGGTTGGGCGCGGGCCAGGTCGACCATAGCCCGGCTGAGGCCGCCGAACCCGTCTTTGGCGCCGCCGCTATGGCAAGCGTCGATGAAGATCAGTTTTTTGCAATGGATGTTGTTCAGCACTTCGAGCAGGTCTGTTTTGAAATCGACGGTCAGGCGCTCGTATTTGGGGTTGTAGCCGGTTTGTAAAATTTTGAAGCGGTTGTCTACAATTTTTCCGTGCGAGGAAACAAACACCAGCAGCAAGTCGGTGGATTTGATTTGCTTGTCGTCCCACTGGTAGGCCAGGTCGTAGGCGGCTTGTTTGATGGCGGTCAGGTCGGTTTCAGCGGGCGTACTCAGGGCGCGCACGACCACCTGGTTAAACAACTTGCCGGCGCCGCCCTGGTTTTGGAACGCCGCTGCAAAATCGCGGGCATCCTTGGCGGTGTCTTGCAAATCTTCGTGCTGCGGGCCGATGGCCAGTACAAACAGGTTGGCCCGTTCGGGGGTAAATTCCACGTCCAGCGCGTCGGACACCTGTTCGTCTACCAGTACTTCCACGCGGTTGTTGCCTTGCTGGAGCGGGATTTTGTTCCGGTAGGTGTAGGTGTATTGCGCGTTGTCCCGGCGGGGGGGCGACAAGTCTTCCTCGTTAAATTTAGAGCCGTCCATTTCTACGCCATTGACCTTCATTTTGAAATTTTTGGGGTCGAGGGGTTTGGGCGACACCACCGTCATTTTGAACTCGAAATGATCGTCGGTTTTGCGCACCTTGTTGGTACCGGTTTCGTGCGGCGCCGGGTCGGTCCAGATCAGGATGGGGCCGTTGGACAAAATGGCCGATTTGCCCGCAGCGGCCTGCCACTCCAGTGTTTTCCGTACTTTTTCCGCACCGCCCTCCTGCACCGAGCAGACAAAGGCCGCCACCGGCGCACTGAATTGCGCGGTTTTGGCAAAAACCAATTGCAACTCGCGCCGGCTGTGTGGGCCCACCACGCCCAAGGGCTGCTGGGTGGCGCTGACAGCGCGAATACCGGCCGGACACGCAAACCGCAGTTCCGCTGCGCGGGAACTGGAGTCGCCGGCGTTTTCCACCGTCACGGTCAGCGTCACGTCGTCGGAGCGGCCGCTGGCTTCAAACCGGTGCCCGGCGATCAGCAGTTTGGCTGGTTGTGGCTTGCGCAGGGTCAGGGTTTTGTCGATCGACTTCAGCGTCTTGTTGCCGCTGCTCACGCTGAGTTGCAGCAAGGCCTCTCCGGGCGCAAAATCAGCCTTGGCGGCCACTGGAATGCGGACCTCCGTGGTGGCGCCTTTGGGTACAGCCCCCAGGTAATTGGCGTTCCAGACCAACAAATCGCTGCTGCGATTGTCTACGGACACACGCAAGTCTTGCAAATCCAGGTCGCTGGTGTTGTGGAAAGTAAAACTGAGATAGGAGCGCGCTCCGGGCGTTAGGCTGCCATCGGAAGTATGCAGGTTGGGAGTGTTTATGTCTATTGAAATGGCGTCGCGGATGCCGACCGATGCGAGCAGCGAGGCTTGCGGGTCGGAGTAGCGGAGCAGGCCGGCAGTACCGTCGTCGAAAGTGCCGGCAAACGCCAGGCTGCCGTTGTGGAGCAGGCAAAGGGCCGTGAAAGCGTCGTCTTTGTCTTTGCCGTAGTAGTCTTCGCTTAGCAGTTCGCCGCCGGGGGACACGCTCACCAGGAAGGCATCGGTGGCGCGGGCGCCGCTGCGCCTGGATTTGGAATCGCCGGCCAACACGAAGCCGCCGTCGTCGGTTTGGAGCAGCGCATGGGCCAAGTCAGCGTCTTTGCCGCCAAAGGGTTTGTCCCACTGCCGGAAGCCGTCCCGGCTGGTTTTGAGCAGCCAGGCATCCAGGTCGCCGGCGCCTTTGGATTTGGTGAGCCCGGCGATGGCGAAACCGCCGTCGCGGGTGGCGATGAGGTCCAGGGCTTCTTCCCAGTTGGCTTCGCCAAAATATTTTTTCCAGAGCAGGCTGCCGCCGGCGTCTGTTTTGGCCAGGTAAATATCGCCGCTGCCGCTGCCGCCTTTTTTCCCGGTATTGCCACAAAAAACAATCCCGCCATCCGACGCGAGGGCCAGGCCGCCCAGGGTCTCCAACTCGCCGGCCCCTACTGTTTTTTCCCACAGCAACTGCCGGTCGGCCACCTTGGCCAGCCAGATGTCGCCGTTTTTTTGTCCATCCTGGTACCCGGCCAGCACCACGCCGCCATCGGGCAGTCGCAGCAAGCCACGGCATTCATCGCGGCCGGGTGTTCCATACGTGGTTTCCCAGATTTTCTGGCCGCGCTCGTCGACGAGCAGCAGCCAGGCGTCGGTGTTGCCTTTGCCGGCGGAAGCCGTGGTGCCGGCCAACAGAAACAAGCCGTCGAAGGTTTGTGTCACGCCAAACAAGGCATCGTCTTTGTTGCCGCCAAAGCGCAGTTCGGCCGCAACCTGGCCGGTACTGTGGTCGGCAATGAGCAGCAGGCCGTCGGTGCCGCCTTTGGTTTTGGTGCTGGTTTCGCCTACACAGAAGAGGTAGCCGTTGGTGGCTTCGATCACGGTGTGGAAACGCCCGCTGGCATTTGTGATTTTTTCCCAATCTTGTTTAAACGTTTGCGCGGGCAGGCAAAGCGGGCAGCAAAAAAGAAGCAACAACAGACAACGCATAGGTAGTGGCGTGGTAAAATGGATGATGGCGTAGCAAGCAAAGGTCGCCAAAGGCGAAACGCTTAAACCGTCAAGGAGTATAAGAATGTGTAAAAAAGGATAAAAATGTACCCGGCCCTGATCGTATTTTTGAGGGCTGCAAAAAAATAAATCGCCCATGAACGATCACCCACACTTGCTCTTTGTTGATGATGACCGGGCGTTCAGCCCGCTGGTTTGTGAATACCTGGCTGAAAAGGGCTTTAAAACCACCCTTTGCCACTCGGGAGTAGAGGGTGTGGATACGTTTAAAAACGGCCATTTTGACCTTTGTATTCTCGACGTTAAAATGCCCTTCAAAGATGGTTTTGCGGTAGCAAAAGAAATTCGCGACCGCGATCCCGACATTCCGTTTATTTTCCTGAGCGGTGAGGCCGAAAAGGAAAAACGCATCAAAGGCCTCCAATTGGGCGCCGACGACTACGTCACCAAACCCTTCAGCCTCGAAGAACTGTACCTGCGCATCCTGGCTGTATTGCGCCGCAGCGGCGGGAGCCGGGCCGCGCAAAAACCCGACAACAACGAGTACCAGATCGGGAGGTACCGCTTCAGTACAGCAGCCCGCGAACTGACGCTGGAGGGGAAAGTGACCAAACTCAGCGCCATCGAAACCAAACTACTCAAATATTTCTGCGATGCCGACCAGGGCATCATCGACCGCGATGCCGCCCTGCGCCGCGTTTGGGGCGACGACGATCAGTTGCGCGGCCGCAGCCTGAATGTGTACGTCAGCAAACTCCGCCAGTTTATGAAAGACGACCCGGGTATTGAAATCCTGAACATTCACGGAGAAGGGTACCAACTGCTCGTGCGCTGAGCGCAACCAGGGCCACAAAAAAGGCCCTGCGCGGGCATCCTAGGATCCTGCGCAGGGCCGTCTTTTTTCAAAAAACTTACTGTTTCGGCTTGCTGTCCAGCGGAGCGCCAACGGCAATGTCGCAGCGGTGGCCGGGCTGGCCGTGCGGCGGGTTGCTACCGGGGGCTACAGCCGTTGTTTTGCCGGCTGGCGCGGCGCCGCCGGGGGCGGGCACACTGATCGGCGTGGCCGAGGGTTGGGCCGCCGGGGTAGCCGTGGCCGGTTGCGCTGTGGCGGCGGTTTTGCCGGCGTTCGGCGGACTGTTCAGCGGGGCGCCCACCGCGATATCGCAGCGGTGGCCGGGCTGGCCGTGCGGCGGATTGGCGCCACTAGCCGCAGTAGCCGCGCCGGCTGCTCCGGTTGCACCGGGCGCTGCAGCCGGTTGGCTGCCCGGCAGTGCGGTCGATGGGGCCGCCAGGGCGTCACCGCCAGGGGCAGCACCCGTGCCGGGCAATGCCGATGGAGCGGTTTCGGTAGCGCTGGTCTCCGGAGCGGTGCCAGATTGCGGCGCGTCGTTTTTGCAGGATCCCCAGGCACAGGCGAGTATCAGCAAGACGGGTAAGATTCGATTTGTCATGTTACAATTTTTTAAAAAAACAACAGGTCGGTAAAGGTAGCACGAATGCGGCAATCCATTTAGCGTGCCAATACAAAACGTGTCGTTACCCGCTCGCCGCTCTGTTGCTGTACCGACAGGAAGTACAGGCCATTGCTCAACTGTTCCGCCAGTTGTAGTTCCAACCAAGTTCCGGCCGAAGGCAGCCGAAGGTCCACCACCAATTGCCCCTGCGCACTCAACACCTGCACCGACACAGGCATGCCCTCCCAGCGTTGCAGGTCGACAAACAGTTGCCCGTCGCTGGGGTTGGGCCGCAGCGCCAAGGGAACTTCCGCCGGCAAAGGCTGCTCCGGCGCGGCGTTGCGCGAAGCGCTGTAGGGCTGAACGGGGCAGTTGAACGTATTCAGGTGCGCCTCGGAGTAGGCGCCGTCGGCAAGTTTGCCGGCGATGTGGATGTAATCCGGCGTCGATTGTTGCGGCAGCACATACTCGAAAATATCCGACTTGCCGTTGTTCAAACTACCCGAGGCGGTCTTAAACCGGATGGAATAAAACGGCGACGCGTTCGGGTTGCGCACCGCATAGGTGTTGCCGCCGGGCGCCGCGTACAGCGCGCCTTCTTTGGGCGATACGGCCTGCACGCCATTTGGCAATTGCACCACGGCGTATTGCAGGGGGCTGGCGCAAGTGTTGGTGACGCGCAGCCGGTAGCGGCGCTGCCCAATCGAATCCAGCCGAATGCCGAGCAGTTCGTAGCGAAGACAGCCGGGCGGGTTTTTCACATCGCAGGCCGTTTCGGCGGCACTTGCTTCCACCCCCACACTGAAACAGCAGGTGTCGCGGAGGCCGCATTGGTTGGCTGCTTCATAACATACCGTCGTCAGGCCCAGCGGGAAAAAGCCGCCGGAAGCCGGGCCCTGCAAGCGTTTGAACGCCAGCGCCGGATCGGGGCAAGTGGTGGTGGCGCTGGGCAGGTCGTAGTTGACGGCCACGGTCGATTGGCTGGCCGGCAGCGATACCGTCAGGTTGGCCGGGCATTGGAGGTTGATCTGGCTGCTGAGCAGAGTCAGAATGGTCGTCACCACCGAATCGCAGCCGGCGGCCGACACCAGGGTTTGCACCACGGTGTCTGGCTGGGTGTAGGCCGTGCCGGCCAGGACAATGGTATCGCCCGGGTAGAAACCGAGGGTAACGATGGTGGGCGCCGGCAGGGGCAACACCGTCACCTGAACGGTATCCCGCAGCGTCCGGCCGCAATCGTCCGTCACCGCTACCACATAGGCGCCGCTGGCGCTCACCGGGAAGGTTTGCGTGGCCGGGCCGTTTTGCCAGAGGTATGAGGCATAGCCGCTTCCCGCATCGAGCAGGGTGTTTTGCCCCGGGCAAATGGAGCGGTCGGGGCCGAGATCGGGTTTTTGCGGCGCGAGCAAGTGCAGATCGAAACTGTCCAGGTTGTTGACATAGTCGCATTCAGCAAAACCATCAGGATACGGGAAACCATCCAAGGAGACCGGCGTCGGCACATCGTCTTTCACCCCGACGAGGGTGTAGATTTTGGAAAATTGAAGCCAGGCGGCGTCCAGCGGCAGGGCATATTCGATGCAGGCGCCAGGGGCGGGTTTGTCCTGATCGAGCGTTGAAAACAACAGGGTAGCCGGCCCCTCGAGGGGGTTTTTGTCGTAAAAATTCAGGTAAAACCCGCTGGGTGGCGCAAGGGCGCCCAGGTTGCAGATCCGGACATTGGCCACAGGGCCGAGGGTGGGCGAACAATACACACTGTCTACCTGATATGTGATATCGGGTTTGTCGGTACAGGGGCATTCGGGGCAGAGTTTTCGTACCGCCAGTGGATCGGGCGAGAGCGACACGCCGGCGTCGGCAAGGCCGGTCGAGAGCGTGATCTTGGTGAGGGGCATAGCGCCTATTTTGGCGGGCAGAACCGATTGGCCGACGGCTGCGGGGTTCAGCAGGCTGCAAGGGTCGTCGAGATGGAAATTCAGGTCTGTTTTGAGCAGCAGAATATCGCTCAGGCCATTGGCCGATTGGTCGTGGTCCAGCATGAGCAGGAAATTACCGCTGCGGAGCAACTGGCTTTGCCGGCTGTTGAACCGGGTGGAAGTGGCGGGCGCTGCGGCGGTAAACAAGGTTTTGGCCAAGAGCAGGTTTCCGTTTTTGTCCGTTTTAAACATGCCATAGCGGTTGTCCGATAGTTTGCCAAAAACAATGTAGGCGTCGGGCAGGGCCAGCACGTCTTCCGGGCGCATGTCGATATCGTAGCTTCGTACCCACAGCAGTGCGCCGTCGGCGGCGTGTTTTTCCAGGTATACCACCCGGCCTTGCGCAGAGTCGGTAGCGCTTTTTTGCAAATCGCCCGCCAGTACGAACAGGTTGTTGTCAACGATCAGGTCCCGGTGCGCGGCACCGGTGAGGTGGGTAGAATCAGGCGTGGTTTGCAGCGCCCAGTCGACGTTGGTGCTGGCGAGATCAATTTTGGCAAACAGGGGTTTCACAAGGGTGCTTTGCGCATAACCCGCTGCATAAATACTACCCTGGTGAATCACCATGCTTTCAAAACGCAGCCCGGGGTTGCCCGGAAAACTCAGCCGCAAGCCGCCGGGCACAGCGTCTAGACCGCTCAGGCGATCAATTTCCTGGATTTCGGCCCAGGAACGCAGCACACCGCTGACGACGCGCTCCCGTTGTCTGCTCACCAGGTAATTGCCGCCGGGCGTTTTTTCCATCACGCCCAGGGCTTCCGGATGCGAGTTGGCGGAGCCGATGTGTTTGTACCAAAGTACGTCGCCGCTCACCGGGTCGTAGCGCATCAAAAGAATCCGGCGGTTGAAGAACGAAGCCTCCTGCGTGCCGCAAATCACGAGTTTGCCTTCCGAATCTTCGATGATTTCGGCCATGCCGATCGGCGCGTTGGAACTGCCCGGGAAGTTGCGCGTCCACAGCGGCTCGCCGTTGGGCGTGATCTTGGAAATCATCACCTTGTTGTCTTGCCGGCCCAGTACGTAAAGGGTGCCGTCGCTGGCGTGGCACATGCCGAAACCGAGTTCGGTGCGCTGCGGACTGCCGAGTTTTTTGACAAAAGTCGTCGGGTCTTCGCAGGTGTTGCACAGCTGGTCGGGCACGGCTATGCTATCCAGGTTGTTCAGGTAGCCGCATTCGGGGCTGTTGGGCGAGATGGGGAAAGTGGCCGGATCAATGGGCGTCGGGGTGTTCAGGTTGATGCCCAGCAGGCCGTAGAGTTGGGTAAAAGTATCCAACTGAAAAGCCATCGGCGGGATGGGGTTGGAGGCGATGCTCATGTGTTGGCAATCGCCGGGCGCGAGATTGTTTACCAGGTGGATCACCACAGAGATCAAATCGACGGAGTCGGTCAGTGGGTTTTTGGCATACAATCCAAAAAAGGAAGAGCCCTCGTATGTCTGGCCGCCCACGTTGCAAAAGGAATAGTGCAGCAGCGCGTTGCCGTCTGTACAAGTAACGGAGTCGAGTGTGAGCCGCAGGTCGGGCAGTGCCAGACAGGTTTCGGCCAGGCCGCATTGTTTGGAGAAACTGAGTTGAGGGACGCCCACTTGTACGATGCCGCTTTCCAGGGAGGCCAGGGCGGGGCCCTGAGCAGGAGTCACGGCTTCGGACACGCCAAGGTCGTAGTCAAAAAACACCACTTCCGTGGGGCGTAGGAGGCCACAGGTGTCGCTGATCCAGCCGTCCAGGTCAGTTTTGGCCAGGATGCCCTGCGTTTGGCCGGCCGCGTTCTGGGTCAGACCGGTCAGGTACACGGCATCGCCGAGGCGCAGCAGTTTGGAGCGGGAGGAGATTTCCGGAAATTTGTCGTTGTAGCCGTAGTCGATTATAGCCGCCCGGATGGCATTGCCTTCTTTATCTGTTTTTAACAAAAAATAGCGGCTGGTATCGCTCAGCAGGTCTTGGCCGAACAGCAAAAAGCCGTCGGGCAGGCTGACGATTTCTTCGGCAAAGGGGCTTTTGAATTTGGGCAGTTGATACAGCCGGGCCCAAAGCCAGTTGCCGTCGAGGTCGTTTTTTTGAAGGTACACTTCGGAGCGGATCTGCTCGTAGGTAAAATGGTCGCCGCTGCACGTAGAATAAATCGCGCCGTCCTCGATCAGCAGGTCTCGACCAAAAAACCATCCGGACGAAACGTAGGGCAAGGGGCCCAGCCGGGTCCAGAGGGGTTCAAAGGTAGCGGCGTCAATTTTGCAAAGGGCATGGCGCATCCGGGCTTCCGGCGCCGGCGCGATACCGGTGAAACGTCCGCAGGCGTACAAGGCGCCGTCATGAAAAATCATTTCAGCGAAATTTTCATACGTATTGAGGCTGTAGCGGCGGTTTTTGTTGCCGACGGGCTGCCCATTGCTGCGTCCGAACTGGATAATTTCCACGTCGCTGCCGCCGTTGAACTGCGGGTTGCAGTACAACACGTAATCGCCGCCGGGGCCCATTTCCAGGACCCCTGCCACGTTGGTGAGGCCGCTGCGCAGGATGACGTGCCAGAGTACGCTGCGGGTGTTGGGGTTGTAGCGGAACAGAAACCCGCGCCCGAGGTTGTCGTTTTCGAAATTGCCGCAGCCGACGAGCATGCCGTCGCTGTCTTCAAATACATCGGCCAGGTAATCGTTGTCCAGGCCAAGTCCTGTAAAATTGAGTTGGTGTAGTTCCAGGCTTTTGCCGTTGGGGTGCAGTTTGCTGATCAGCACCCGCTCGTCTTTCATGGCGCCGAGCCAAATGTTGCCGTCAGAAGCAGGCCGGAGCACGCTGCCGCGTTCGGCGTCGAAAGTGCTGAAAAAAGTGTTGGCGGTTTGTGCGGATAAGAGCGCCGGGAGCAGCGCGCCCAAGATAAAAAGGATTAGGGATCGCATGGGTAGCAGTTTTTTGAATATATGGGTAAACAGTGAGATGCACTGTAATCGGTACGGGAGAATAAAAGTACAAAAGCCGCTTTCAGGGCTAGTCCCGAAAACGGCTTTTGTAAACTGCCCGACGCCGCCTCGCCAGCGAAAATGGCGTTTTGCCGGATCGGCGTCAGTTGCGGCTGCGGCCCTAGCCCGCAATCGCCGCCAGGGCCGCGTAGGCTTCGC
>JADLDL010000185.1 GCA_020846655.1 Saprospiraceae bacterium
CAACACATATGAATACCTTTCGTTTAATTATTTCCTTCACCATCGCCCTTGTTCCGGCAAGCCTCCGGGCGCAGGGGCTGCAAGTGTGGCCGGGCGATGCCAACAACAACGGCGTGGTCAACCACGTCGATTTGTTGCAGGTTGGGCTGGCCTACAATTACTTCGGCCCGGCGCGCGACTCCACTTTTGTCGGCTGGCAAGCCCAAACGGCACCGGCTTGGACGCAGACGGCGGGCAGCGGACCCAACGCTGCCTATGCCGATGCCGACGGCAATGGACTCGTCAACTACTTCTACGACGCCTTTCCGATTTTTGTGCACTACGGTTTTACACATGGCACGGTTCAGCCAGATGTGTTTCCGCAGGGCTTGCCCGGTATCGATCCACCCCTGTTCCTCGACGAGTCGGCCCTGCCGCCGCAGGTGTTGCACGGTATGGCGCTCAGTTTGCCGCTGCAATTGGGTACCGGCGCGCTGCCGGTGGAGGACCTCTACGGCCTGGCGTTTTCGCTGCACGTCGACCCCCAATTTGTAGATGTTGACGAGGTGGAAGTCAACCTCGGTCCGGTTTCCTGGGCCAACCCCGACAACGACCGCATTTACTCTGCCTACCGGGCTTCTTCTTCCCGGCTCGATGTGGCCTGGGTACGCACCGACCACAACGACCGGAGCGGGTTTGGCCCGATGGGCACGGTTTCGATCGTGATCATCGACAATGTGGTGAGCGTGCAGGAGGAATTTCAACTGCGGATTGACTCCATTCTGCTCGTCGATCGCTTTGGTAACCTGAGCACCGTAGCCGGCGACACCCTCACCATCTCGATCAACCCCGGCCAAAGCACCGGCACACAAGACCCCGGCGCCAAGGCCTTCCGCGCCTGGCCGAACCCCCTCGGCCAAACCCTGCACCTGCGCGCCCGCAGCGATATCCGGATGGCCACGCTCTTTGATGCCCTGGGGCGGCCTGTCGCCAGCCTCGAACCCAATACCCCCGATGCCGAATGGCCCCTGCCGGTGCTGCCTGCTGGCGTGTATTGGTTGGAACTGCGTACCGACGACCAACTCTTCCGGCAAAAAATGTCCAGACACTAAACTGCTTATCTACTTACCAAACAAGTAAACACTATGAATCGCTTACCACTCTTGTTCACCCTCTTCCTGCTGGCGGCTGCCCGGTTGTGCGCCGCCCCCGTGACCATCTCCGGTCACATCCTCAATGCCGACGGGACCCCTGCCATGGATTGGCCGGTGTTTATTGGCCAACCCAATCCTGGCGGCTCCGGCGACATGGCCTTTACCGACCTGGCCGGCTTCTATTCCCTGGTGGTGGATCTGCCGGCTGGCGACTCGCTGGTCAGCGTCCACACCTTTGACCACTGCGGCGAGCAGGTGCTGGCCGTGCCCGTACTGGCCGGTGCGGCTACCGCCGATTTCGTGCTCTGTTTCGATCCGGGTTGGAGCAACTGCTGGGTAGATGCCTACTACCAGCCCGGCCCCGACCTGAGCGTCCAGTTCTTTAGCCAGGGCTATGGACAGGACAGCCTGGCCACCTTTACCTATGCCTGGGATTTTGGCGACGGCAGCACCAGCACCGAGCAAAATCCGACGCATACCTACGCCGTTGCCGGCGATTACATGGTGACCCTGACGGCTACTTCGGCCGACTGCACAGTCACGGTGAATTTGTGGGTGTCGGTATTTGTGAGCCAGACGGTAACCGTCAGTGGCCAGGTCACTGACCAAAACGGCGCTGCGGTACCCGGTTGGTTTGTCTACCTGGATTCCAGCAACCCCACTTTTCCCAACTACGGCACCACCGACGACCAGGGCATGTATTCCATTCTGGCAGGATTGCCGCAAACTGCCACCACGGTGACGGCCAGCACCTGGGATTTTTGCAGCCCCAATGGTATCAGCAACACCGCTCCGATTGTGAACGGCGCCGCTACCATCGATTTTGTGATTTGCTACGACTCGTTCCCGCCGCCGCCCGACTGCGGCGCTTACATCACCTACACGCAGGTGGACGGCCTTACGTATCAGTTTGCTGCCAATACGTATGCCTTCGACAGCACGGCCACCTTTACCTATGTTTGGGATTTTGGCGACGGCACCACCAGCACCGAAGCCAATCCGGAGCACACGTATGCCTTGCCGGGCATGTACTCGGTGTTGCTGACCGTTACGTCCAGCACCGGCTGCGAGGCCGTAGCCTGCGAAGTCGTGTGTGCCTATGGCGGTGGCATAATTGATACCTTCTACTACGGCTGCCAGGCCATGTACGGCCTGGGCTGGGGTGGCCTGAACCCTGCCGGCGGTTTCGACCCGCTCACGGTCCAGTTTTACGACATGAGTTTTGGTGTGGTGCATTCCTGGCACTGGGATTTCGGCGACGGCACCACTGATTCGACCCAGAATCCGGTGCACACGTATGTCGCAAGCGGCTTGTATACCGTAACCCTTAGCATTACCACGGTGGATGGTTGCGAAAGCGAAATCACGATGGAAATTTATGTGGGCGATGATTTCACCTGGACGGAATACGACTGCCAGGCCATGTTCCTGCCCATCCCGGACAGCACTGGCAACGGCCTGTTTTTCATCGACCTGTCGACGACGAGCAGCCCGATCCAATCCTGGCAATGGGATTTTGGCGACGGCAGCACCAGCACCGAGCAAAACCCCTACCATGTGTATGCCCAACCGGGTGTTTACACCGTAGCGCTGACGATTCAGGCCGATTCCTGCAACAGCATCATTGCCTTTGAAATTGACACCCACAATCCGTTTGGTCAGTTCAAGCCTGGTGGCGCCGTTTTGGGCCTTTCGTCCAACGCCACCAGCACCCGCGATGTGCCGGAATTGTCGGGCCTGAAAGCCTTCCCGAACCCGGCATCGAGCGAACTCACCCTGGCGTTCAGCAGCCTGAAAGGCCAGGATGCCGAACTGCGCCTGAGCAATGTGTCGGGCCAGGTGGTTCGCACCCAAACAGTTTCGGCAATTGCCGGGCCCAATGCCCTGCGAGTGCCGGTGCAAGACCTGACGCCCGGCCTGTACCTGCTGCAATTGCGCAGCGCCGGTCAGGTGCAAACGGTTAAAGTGGTGAAAGAATAAGTTCCACCCGGCTTATATACAGGTTCTTTAATGCGCCTCTTCCATCGCGAGTTTCGCCTCGTCGCTGGGAGGGGCGCTTTGTTTTTTATTAAAAAAGGTAGCGGCTCAGCCACCTGGCCTAGGAAAGGCTGTTGGCAAAACGTGATGGCGCAGGGCAGCGGGTTAATTTTTTAAAAATAATTCTACAACCTGTCCTTCCACCGGGAACACCAGCCAATAGCGGAGGGACTTTTTGGGGAAGGCCAGCGGCAGTATGCGGCTGAGCCAGTAGGCTGCTGGCGTATGGTTTTGCACCTGCGTTTTCCATTTTTTCATGCCTTCGGCAAATCCGGCAAACAACAGTGCGTGCACCGTTTTTTCATTTTCCAACAACAAGTCGGCATCCAGCCGCAACAAGCGTTTGCCCTGCCAGCCTTCCAGCGGATAGCGGATGTGCCAGTGCAACGGCGCCAGCCGGTTGTGCACAAATTGCCGGAACGCCTCGCTCTGCCGCAGCAACAGCGCGCTGTTCAAGGCTTCGCCGACTTCCCGGACCCGCAACTGGTGTGTGGCCAGAGCCTGCCGGTGCTCCACCGGCAGAGCGGGGTCGTCGCCCAGGAGGAAGGCCACCAGGGCTTTGCCGATAGCCGCTGTGTACTCGCCTTTGAATTCGAGCCAGGGTGCAAAGGCCTGCGGTTCGTCGGTTGAGAGTTGCACGCCTTCCGGCCATTCGTGCAGGTGGTCGATGAGCAGGTTGGCGCGTGAAATGTGGTAATGGCCGGCGCGCGGGGCGTGGAAGGACAGCGGCGGCTCGTTGTGCAGGGCTTCCGGGAAATCGCGGGGCATGAACAAGGGTTCGTTTTGGCAATACACGGGCATATTGTGCCAGTAAAACGGCGTCTCGTCGCTGTGGGGGTCGAGGGTGGTGGCTTCCGCGTTGCCCTGGTTGAAGACGCGGTTGAGCCAGCCGGTGCCGCGCACGTTGGTGGGAAACACGAGGTAGTCGCGGGCGCGGGTGAGGCCGACGTAGAGCAGCCGGGCTTCTTCGTCGAGGGCCTGGCGGCTGGCGGCGGCCCATTCTTCGCTTTGCTGGAGGGTTTCGTCGAGCCGGGTATTGCGCCATTGGTCGCCGTAGGGGTTGATCCAGAAGCGCAGCCAGCGGTGGCCGAGGATATTGTCGAGATCGGGTTCTTCGCGTTCGGCGACCAGGTTGAGGCCCCAGATTTTTTCTTTCAGGTTTTGGCCCAGGTTTTGGCAAATCGCGATCGGGAATTCCAGGCCTTTGCTTTTGTGGTAGGTGAGCACTTTCACGGCGTCGGGGCTTTCGCCGCTGCCCTGGTAATCTTGCCCACTGCGCGCCAACTCGTTGAGCCAGAGCAAAAAACCACCCAGAGAGGCCGCAGCATGGAGGCGCTGGCAGGCCGATTCGTAGTCGAGGGCGTAGCGGCGCAGGCGGTCGAGGTTGTCGAGCCGTTGGGTGGCATTGCCCAAGCGGGCGGCCACGCGGCGCAGGTCCAGTTCGTCGAGGGCGAGGTTCAGGATTTCAGAAGCGCTCAGGTCGCTGGTGCGCGGACGCAGGGCGAGCAGGCGGGCCATAAATTCGTGTTCGCTGGCCCAGCGGCCCATGTCTTCGCCCTGCCGTTGGCGTTCGAGGTGTTCCAGCCGGTGGTCTACGAGTTGTTCGAGATTTTGCGTGCCCGTGAGCACCAGGATTTCGGCGGCGCTGAGGGCATCCGTCGGGGTGAGCAGGTATTTCAGGCAGGCCAGTGCCAGTTTGATTTCGGGCGTTTCCAGCAAACCTGCCCGGGCGATGGCGGCCTTCAGGCCTGCCCGGTGCAGGGCTTCTGCCATAGCAGCGCAGCCGGTGTTGTTGCGGCACAGCACGGCGATATCGCCGGGTTGCGCGGGCCGGTGTTGGTCTCTTTTTTTGGAAAAAACGGGCGTGCCGCGTTCCAACAACACCTGGATTTGGTTGGCAATACAATGTTCCATCCAGGGCGCGCCGGGCACTTTGCGGTCGTCGGCTTCGTTTCGGAAATGCCAGTGGATGAGCGCTTTGCCGGCAAGGCTGGGGTCCGGTTCGGGGTGTGCCGGTTCGAGGGCGATTTGTTCTTCCGGCAAACCGGGAAAGGCCTTGGTGAAAATGGCGTTCACGGCATACACGATATCCGGCCGGCTGCGCCATGATTGCCGCAGCACGTTTTCGGGCCGGATGCCGCCCGTGGCCCGGATGATGGCCTGCATGAGTGCCGGTTCGGCGCCCCTGAACCCGTAGATGCTTTGTTTGGGGTCGCCGACCCAAATGGAATGTTTGGCCAGGCGGCTGAGTTGCAGGAAAATGTCCAGTTGGATAGGGGAAGTGTCCTGAAATTCATCGACCAGCAGGAGGTCCAGTTCTTCGCGCAGGGCGGCTTGCACGCTTTGGATGCGCAGGAGCCGGCTGACGTAGGTTTCCATATCGGTGTAATCGATCAGGCCGCGTTTTTTCTTGTAGTCTTCAAATTCGCCGAGGGCGTCGGAGGCTACCTCAAAAACGGTGTCCATAAACTGCCGGACATCGCTGCGGAACTGCCGGTGCTCGTCGTGGCTCAGGGCAAACTGCCGCAGGTCTTCAAACAACTCGCGGCTTTTGGCGCCCACTTTCACCTTGCTGATCCGGACCCATTCGTGCCAGTACAATTCGCCGCGCCATTTCAGTTGGTTTTGAAGGCTGCGGAGTTCCTCGGCGGCTTCGCGGGTCGTTTTGGTGCTGTCGGCGTCGTTGGCATCCAGGGCGGCTACGGTTTGTTCGATATGGGCGATCAGTTGGTTGTTCCACTGTTGGGGTTCGGTGTTGCGGGCGGGGGGCAGCAGGCGTTCGAAACGTTCCCAGGAGCGTTGTTTGCTGAGTTCCAGGATGTCGCGGGTGAAATTGTTGGCGCGGGCCACGTCGGTCAGGTCCCGGATTTCGCGGCGCCAGTCGTAGGGTTCGGCGTCGTTTTTTTTGTTGAGGCCCAGGCGGTCGGCGAGGTGGTTGAGGGTTTCGATTCGTGCTTCGCTCAGGACCTGCGCCAGCGATTCGTTAAAAAGCCGCTGCTGGTCGCCATCGGCGATAATTTCCACCAGGGGCGACACGCCGGCTTCGAAGGCGAAGCGCTGGAGCAGTCGAACGCCGATGCTGTGTACGGTGCCGATTAGGGCGCTGCCCAGTTCGTTGGCGGCTTCGGTGAGGCCGGCCTGGAGCAGGCTGGCGCGCACGCGCTCCTGCAATTCGGCGGCGGCTTTTTGGGTAAATGTAGTGGCGATAATGCCCCGTGCGCGCACGCCTTGTTTCAGCAAATGCACCATCCGGCCGGTCAGGGTATAGGTTTTGCCACTGCCGGCGCCTGCCGAAATAATCTCGATCCGGAGTTGATCCGGAGGGGAAGTTGGAATCATGGTTGTGCGCGGAGGCGGTTTGGTTTTGTTGCCTCCAAGGTCGGAAATGCCCGGGAAACCGCCCCTTACTTCCGGATAAAATACACGGCCAGCACCAAAAAGACGAAGCCGACGAAGTGGTTCCATTTCAGGACTTCGTTTTTGAAAAACAACAAGGTAAACCCGGTAAATACGACCAGGGTGATGACTTCCTGAATGACTTTGAGTTGCAGCAGCGAAAAAGGGCCGCCGTTTTCCTGGTACCCCATGCGGTTGGCGGGCACCATAAAACAGTACTCCAGAAAGGCAATCAACCAACTGATCAGCACTACGCCGAAGAGGCCTGTTTTTTGGAAAAATTTGAGGTGCTGAAACTTGAGGTGCCCGTACCAGGCAAAGGTCATGAATACATTGGAAAACAGGAGCAGGGCAATCGTAGCAATACCTTTCATAACGGATTTCTATGGAAAATGATAAGATTTCAGCCGGCAGCGCACAAATATATACCCCGGGCAAACGTTTACTGCGCGACAACTTTACTTTCGCGCCAAAACTGCAATCCATGAAATACGCTGCTGCTATTCTTTTCTCGCTGGCCCTGTGGCCGGCCTGCCGGAATGCCCCGGCTACATCCAACATCCCTGCCGAAGCGGGCGCCACCCAGGTTGCTGAGCAAAACCAGGAACCGCCGGCTGATTTTCTGGCCTTTTATGAAAAATTTCACGCAGACAGCCTCTACCAAATCGCCCATATTTCCTGGCCGCTCCAGGGCGTCACGACGATTGATGTCGACAGTATTCAAAAACAACACAAGGAAGTGTTTTGGGAACTGAAAGACTGGCAGATGCACAAACCCGTGGACTTTAGTTCCGGCGATTTTAAACGCAACTGGCAGCTCCTGGGTGATGTACTCGTCGTGGAACACATTTCTTACGCTGCCGCCAATTTCGGCCTCGAACGCCGCTTTGCCAAACGCGGCGAAGGCAACTGGGAACTTATCTTCTACGCAGATATGCAGGAACTGAAGTGAGAGAGGTTAGAGGGTTGGACGGTTAGAGGGTTGGAAGGTTAGAGGGTTGCCGTGCGCCATAAAGTTTTAACGGCATGAGTCGACAAAAAGAATTGAAAAACGTAGTTCATTGACATACAGTTAGATTAAACAGGTTTTCGCGAGAAAAGCGGGGGTCTGGCGTAGTTTTGA
>JADLDL010000186.1 GCA_020846655.1 Saprospiraceae bacterium
AAATGAAAAACGGCGAGTTTCCGGACGGGCATTGCGTGTTGCGCGCTAAAATCGACCTGAGTTCGCCAAATATGCACATGCGCGATCCGTATCTCTACCGGATCAAACACGCGCACCACCACCGCACTGGCGATGCCTGGTGTATTTATCCGATGTACGACTGGGCACATGGCCAGTGCGACAGTATCGAGCAGATCACCCACTCGGTTTGTACGCTGGAATTTATTCCGCACCGCCAGTTGTACGATTGGTGTATTGAACAACTCGGTATTTTCCCGTCCCGGCAGTACGAATTTGCCCGCCTCAACCTGAATTACACGGTGATGAGCAAACGCAAACTGCTGCAATTGGTCAATGAGAACTATGTCCAGGGCTGGGACGACCCGCGGATGCCGACCATCAGCGGCTTGCGCCGACGGGGCTACACCCCCGAAAGTATTCGGGAGTTTGCCCGACGGGTGGGCATTGCCAAGCGGGAAAACATCATTGAACTGGGCTTGCTGGAGTTTTGTGTGCGTGAAGACCTGAACAAACGCGCGTTGCGGCGTTTTGCGGTGTTGGATCCGCTGAAAGTGGTGATTACCAATTACCCGGAAGGGCAGGTGGAATGGCTGGAAACAGAAAACAACCCGGAAGATCCGGAAACCGGCAAGCGCTCCCTGGCGTTTAGCCGTACCCTTTGGGTAGAGCGGGATGATTTTATGGAAACACCGCCGCCCAAGTATTTCCGCCTGAAGCCAGGTGGTATGGTTCGGCTCAAGTCGGCCTATATCATTGAATGCCAGGAGGTAATCAAAGATTCGACTGGCGAAGTGGTAGAACTGCGTTGTACGTATGTGCCGGAAAGCCGTTCGGGACAAGATACCAGCGGCTTGAAAGTGCAAGGGGTTATCCACTGGCTTTCGGCCGATCATGCTAAGGAAGCCGAGGTTCGGTTGTACGACCGCTTGTTTCAGGTGGAAGATCCGGCGGCAGAAGAGGATTTCAAACTGGCTATAAATCCGCAGTCGCTCCAGGTAATCGCTCAGGCGAAGGTGGAGCCGGCGTTGTTGGAGGGTAAGGTGGGCGAACAATTTCAATTCACCCGGCTTGGTTATTTCTGCGTTGACCCGGATTCTTCCTCGGACAAGCCGGTATTTAACCGCACGGTAACCCTGAAAGATGCCTGGGCAAAGGAGGTGAAAAAGCAACAATAAAGCCCTGGTTGCCGCAGGGTCTTTGCCACCGATACGTCATAATTTGCTGAACACTGCCAAATGGCGACCATTCGCAGCAATTCCGCTGCCGGCCGCTCTGTTGCCCATTATCTTTGAAATTATTATATCAACTAAACACAAACTCTACACATGAAACAACTACTCAAACCAGTTGGCCTTATCCTGATGCTCCTAAGCGCCGGGATGCTGCATGCTCAAACGCCGTTCTGGACGCAAACATTTACCGGCGGCATCCCTGCCGGCTGGACCAGCGTCGATGGTTCTAACCAAAATGTTACCTGGAAATATTGTGCCAACAATGCGCCGGGATGTACCCCATTGTTTGGTGGTATTGAGTCCTTTAAGGCAAGCACGGCTTCTACCGGCTACGTGTATGTAAACTCGGATGCTGCCCAGCAATTGCCGCAAAACCACGTTCCGCGCCTAACCTCTACGGCTATCGATTGCTCGGGCAAAAGCACGGTATTTGTTCAGTTTCAATCGCATATCGGTACCTACCTGGCTACGCCGGATGCTTCGGCCGTGTTGCGGGTGAGCACCAACCTGAGCAGCTGGACGACCTTTAAAGCCTTCCAAGGGCTTACGGAACAGAACGAGTTTTCGGCCAACCCGCATTTTTCCACGATCGACATCTCGTCGGTGGCTGCCAACCAAGCCACTGTTTACCTGCAATGGCAGTGGACGGCCAACTACGAGTACATGTGGAACCTCGACGACGTGTCTGTTTTTGATGCCAACCCGACGCCCGACAATGACCTGGTCATCACGGATTTCCTGTTCCCGGCAGCCAGCGTAGCCCAACCGGCTTCGCAAATTGCTACCGACACCTTTCCGTTTTTCGCCTTCCTGTCGAACGTTGGTACCAAAACACAAAACAACATCCTGCTCAAAGCATCGGTGACTACGGACACCGACGAGTTGATTTTTGCCGACAGCCTGCTGATTCCCAGCCTCGCTCCCGGAGTTGCCGACAGTGTTTTCGAATTGCCGAACCGGTTTGTACCCAATTTGCCGGTTGGCGCCTACAAAGTGAAATACGAAGTTCGTTCCGATGCTGTTGACGGTCGTCCGGCCGATAACCAGGCAGTAAATGATTTCTATTCCACGCAGGATATCTTTTCTAAAGAAGACACGCCGGAGTTTGCCACCGGCCCGGCTGATCCGGGCGACTGGTATATCGCTAACTTGTACCAGATGAGCCCGGCCAACCAGGATCAATACATTGCCGATCAGGTGCAGTTTTCGTTTTTCTCGCCGGATACCACGGCGCTGCCCGTTCGCGACGTAGAAGCCAGCATTTACCTGTTTCGGGTGAATGACGATGTGCCGGCCAATTTCGTCGGCTTTGACCGCGAGGCGCTGTTCTCCAACAGTTTGGAGCTCGTCGGCTACGGGATTTTTGAAGCACCGGACACCGCTCAGAATTTCGACCTGCAAACGGTAACCCTGTTGGATGATGAAACGCAATTGCCGGGTGTATTACTCAATGCCGGTGCCCGCTATGTGGCTGCTGTCGGTTATGTTGGCAACAGCAACCTGGCGCTGCATTCCTTTAACGATGATGTTTTGATGACCTACAGGATTTCGACCCTGACATTCGGCGAAGATACGGATGGCACGGATCGTTGGTTTTTGGGTGGTTTTGGCCCGGAAAACAATGCTGTTGTACGCATGACCATTGCCTTGTCGACTACTACGGATGAAAAGCCGCTGGCCGCATCGGTGATGCAAATTCTGCCGAACCCGGTGTTCAACACCCTGAATCTGGGTGTGACGTTTGAGCAACCCACCGACGCTACGATCACGATTGCCGACATGAGCGGTCGGGTAATCCAGGTCGACGAGCGCAAAGGCCTGGCCACAGAACGCCTGAGCTATCCGGTATCCAAACTGGCTTCCGGCACCTACCTGGCGCGTATTGCCACCAAAGAGGGTTCGCTCACGAAAAAATTCGTAATTCAGAAGTAATTGAATACTGTGGCTGTTTAGCCTGATGCATGGGCCTGCGTCCGAAATGGAGGAAATACTTCTCTTGCCGGGCACAGGCCCATTATTTTTGTGTCAGGGCTTGGGCAATACTTTTGGCCGCCCGTTCCGACGCTCCGCCATCGCCCAACATATGCCGAAGAGCAGCGTATCCAACGCGGATTTTTTCGGCCGACTCAGGTGTCAGGATTTCTGCCAGGGCATTTTTCAGGTTGCTGGTATTGAATTCGTCCTGGATGAGTTCCCGGACCAGCGGACGGTCCAGAATCAAATTTACCAAAGAAATATACGACACGTTGATGACCCGTTTGGCAATCGCGTACGAGAGCCTGTTGCCGGCGTAGCACACGACCTGCGGTGTTCCGATCAGCGCCGTTTCCAGGGTAGATGTGCCGGATTTGACCAGGGCTGCGGCGGAGCTCGCCAAAATATCATAGGTTCTTCCTTTTTCCAGGCGCACATTCGGGTATCCGGCCAAAAAGTCGCTGTAGAAAGATTCCGGCAGGGCAGAGGCACCGGCAACCACAAACTCAAAATCAGGAAAATCAGCCGTTACCGAAAGCATGACCGGCAGGATACGCCGGATCTCCTGCTGGCGGCTGCCAGGTAGGAGGGCAATGCTTTGTCGGGCACTGGCGGTACTAGTAGACAAAAGCGCGGTGTCCGCAGGACTCAATACATCGAGCAACGGGTGCCCCACGTATTCCACTTGCATGTGGTATTTTTGATAAAATTCGGTTTCAAAGGGCAGAATCACGAGCATTTTGTCAACGTCCCGTTTGATGGCATGCACGCGCGATGAATGCCAGGCCCAGATTTGAGGGGAGATATAATAAATCGTTGGAATCCCCTGCTGTTTGGCCCAATGGGCGATACGCAGGTTGAACCCGGGGTAATCGATAAATACCACGGCATCCGGGCGAAATCTCAGGATATCTTGTTTGCAGAAGCGGATATTGTGCCAAATCGTGCGCAGATTCTTCAGCACTTCCCAAAAGCCCATAAAGGCCAGCTCGCGGTAATGCTTCACCAATACGCCGCCGGCGGCCTGCATCAAATCGCCGCCCCAAATCCGGTATTGCAGGTTGGGGATTTGTTGTTTCAAAGCCTTGATCAGGTTTGATCCGTGCAGATCGCCGGACGCCTTGCCGGCAATAATGTATAGTTTCATAATATCTCTGTAGGGCGAATTTTCAATTCGCCATCCATCTGTTTCAAACAAAAAGCGGCGTCGAGCAAACCTGCTCGACGCCGCTAAAGTCGGATATTATTTCCAGTCCGATTGCTCGATTAACGGGCAATGACGAAGGGTTTGGAAATCATTTGGCCGTTGGCAGTAGCCGTCAGGGTGTACATGCCGTTGGCGAGGCTACCAGCGCGCAGGGGCAGGAATTGCTTGCCACTGATCGTGTAGTTTTGCTCGGAAACCACGCGGCCGAAGGCATCAACGATGCGCACCTGTACATCCGACGATTTGGCGGTGTACAGCGTCAGCGTCGATTCGTCGGATACCGGGTTCGGGAAGATCGAAGCCGTGAGGGTTTCTTCTTTCAGGTCGTTGGCGCCCGTGGAAACAAACGGAATCGGTGTTGCTTCGGCGTTGATGATCTGGCCGGTGCTTTGGTCGATCAACATCGTTACGGCGTGCATGTTGTCTACGTTGTAGGTAGCTGGCAACACATAGTTGCTGGTGTAGGACATGACCGAACCGGCCGGGTTGTTGGCCGGTACACTACCGGGTTTGCCCGTGAAACCGCCAACAATTTGGCGCGCTACGTGGTCATAGGTCATGTTGGCAGCCGCTACCGTTGCTGGCAGGCTTTCCCAGCCACCCATGACGCCGGCAGCATTGGCGGCGTAGTAGTTTGTCTGGCCATAGTATTGGGTAGTGCCTTTCACACCATCTTCTGTGTAGGCCACAGCAATAGCGTAGTCGCCGTTCAGCGCTTCTTTGAAATTCAGCGAGCTAACCACCGTTACATTGCGGGTGGTGGCGTTGAATTCCACGTTTTGTGTCACGACAACACTGGCCGGCTCAGCCATTTGCGCCAGTGCATATTGCTCGAATTCGGTCGGGTCAACGTCGTTGTAGGTCCGGTCAACCAAACCACTCGGGAAACCACCGATCAGCGAAACCATACCGGCGTTGTACACCGAGTTCTGCATGGGGTCGGGGTAGGTGGACTGTGCATTGTGTACGGCAATCGGAATGAGGTTATCCGGGTATTCCTCTTTGAGGAAATCCATCATAACTGTGCCGCGCGGGCACCAGCCGCACCAGGTACCGGTGCCTTCTTCCACGACCACTTTGCGGTCTTTGGACGGTTCGATACCGGTTACGGTGACACCACCGGAGTTGTCGGCCGGATCATTGTCACCAACGCCGTTGACGTTGAGAATTTCCACCTGGAAGTCATTGTCTCCCAATACAACTGCCTGGTCAACAGGAACAGACCAGCTGGAACTTTGGCCGATCGCCAGGTCCAGGTTATCTACCGTAAGGGTAGTGGTGCCTTGCGAAGAGGTCAATTTGACATCGTATTGCGTGATGTTGGGGAAGCCATAGTTAAACACCGTACCGCGGACGGTCGGGATCATTTGGCCTACCTTCATGTGGGTGTAGCCGTACAGTTCGCGCGGAATAGCGTTTACGTAGCGGGCAGCAACGACCGAATTCAGACGGGCTTTCAAAACGGTGTCGTACACAACAACGCGTACATTGTCGATGAACGTGCCGTACAGCCAGCCACCGCCGTCGTTGTATTGGAAGCCAAATTGCACGTCGGCTTTGCCGGCAAATGCAGAAATGTCGACAACGAAATAGTCGCGCCAGCCGGTGCTGCCTGTTGTAATCGGCAACACATCGCTCCAAGTCGTACCGCCGTCTGTGGTGGCAATGATTTTGAGCGTTTCGGTGGAACCCTGGTACGTGGCGCTGAAGAACACCATGTCGAACAGCATCCGGATATCCGTTTGGCCCGTCAGGTCAATTTTTGGCGTGATCACAATGTCTTTCGACTTGTCGCAGTTGCAAGCGTCGTCGTTCGTGCCGAGTACGTTGCCGCCGCGGTCGGCGCCACCAAAAAACTGGGAGGACAGGTCCGTTGCGGTACCCACTTTCCAGCCGCCGTCCGTGGCAGCAGTGGTTTGGGTCCAACCGGCCGGTAGGCTGGTGGAGGCATCGAAGTTTTCAGCCCAGATCGTCTGGGATTGTGCAAATACGGCCATGGCCGCGAAGAAAGCAGTAGAAAGTAGTCTTTTCACCATTAGGTTAAGCATTTGATGTGAACTATTGCGCAAAAGTAGATATTACAATTCGTATCGTAAGGTATATGCGAAAAATGTCAGTTTTTGACATACCCTTTTCGACCAGTTGGCCTAATATATTATGGAACAGTAGTTGCCTCCCTGACATAAAACTGCGGCCCGGGGAACTTCTATCGCCGGAAATTGTTTTCAGGACGGTATTTTTGCAGCGATGAAACCACCCAACTACATGCAGTTTGAACCGCGCGACGTTTTTCGGAAACTTGAATTTGATAAAATCCTGGACTTGCTGGAGAAGGAATCGTTGACGCCTATGGCGGCCGAAATGCTCCACGCCCTGGAACCTTCCACCACCTTTTCACAAATTGACATTGCCTTGAGGGAAACGCGGGAGTTCAAACTCTCCCTCGAAAAAAACGACCGTTTCCCCATCCAGGCTTTTCCAGATATCCGCCCTGATTTGCGCATGCTCGACGTACCGGGCTATACCCTCGGCGCGGAGTCCTTTCAGGGCATTCTGCGGATTTTGTTGCTTGTCCGGGATATTTTTAAGTTTTTTTCCGGTGTTAAGAAGGAAATTTACCCCAAATTGTTCGACCATCTCCGAGCCTTGTCCTATGATGAGGGCCTCGTTAAGGCTATTATGGCCGTGTTTGATGAAAAAGGTGAAGTGCGTCCGGATGCCTCCCCAGAACTATTGCGTATCCGCCGCGAAATCCAACATAAAATGCGGGAACTGGACAACCGCTTCCGGCAAATCATCCAGGAATACCGAGGCAAAGGCTGGCTGTCGGACACCCCGGAAAGTTTCCGGAACGGCCGGCGGGTGCTTTCGGTGCCCGCCGAACACAAACGCAAAATCCGGGGCATCATTCACGATGAAAGCGACACGGGCCGAACGGTATTTGTCGAACCCGAGCCCGTCATCGAAATCAACAATGATATTTTTGACCTCGAAAGCGAAGAGCGCCGCGAAATTTTCCGAATCCTTCGAGATCTCAGCGAACAAATCCGGCCCTACAGCCCAACGCTTCGACAATACCAGGAACTCCTCATCCATGTTGACTTTGTGCAATCCAAAGCCCGCCTCGCAGTGAGTATGCGGGCTGAAATGCCGATCCTCAAAGAAAAACCCCAGATCGGCATCCGGAAAGGCTATCACCCGCTGCTGTACCTGAAAAACAAGGCTACTGGCCGAAAAACCGTACCCTTCGAACTGCGGCTTAATGCCGAGAACCATATCCTGGTTCTGTCGGGCCCCAATGCCGGGGGCAAGTCTGTGTCCATGAAATCAGTGGGATTGATGCAACTGATGGTGCAAAGCGGCTTGCTGATACCCGTGCACGAACTGAGTGAGTTTGGCATCTTCGAGCAAATATTTGCCGATATCGGCGACCAGCAAAGCCTCGACGACGACCTGAGCACCTACTCTTCGCGCCTGCAAAATGCCCGGAGTTTCCTGGCCAAAGCCAATCCACGTACGCTGGTCCTGGTCGATGAAATGGGGAGCGGCACCGATCCCAAGCCCGGCGGCGCGATCGCCGAATCGATCCTGCGCGGCTTGTACCGCAAAGGCGTGTTTGCGGTCATTACCACACACTACTCCAACCTCAAGGTGTTTGCCTTCCGAAACCAGGGTATCCTGACCGGAAACATGCACTTCGACAAAGATACCCTGTCGCCTACCTACGAACTGAAAATCGGCCAACCCGGCAGCAGTTATGCCTTTGAAAGTGCCTCAAAAAGCGGCTTGCCCAAGGATATTATTGATTTTGCCAGAAGCCGGACCGGTAGCGAAACTGCCGTCGACGATATTTTGATCGAATTGCAACGCGAACGGCAGGAACTGGAAGAACGGCTCCGCTCGGTACAGGAAAAAGAGCAATCCCTCGAACGCCTGATTAAAACCTACGACGGCCTGCACCAGGACCTGGACTTGCGCCGTAAACGTCTGAAATTGGATCAAAAAGAATTCGAACTGCGGCAAAGTGCCAATGCCAGTCGAGAGGTCGACAAGTTGATCCGCCAACTCAAAGAAGAAAAAAACCTCGAACGCTCGCAACAAATCGCCCAACAACTCCGGCAGGAACGCAGCGAAAAAGCGCAGCAGGTGGACCATATCAACGAGGAGGTTGTCAAAATGGAACAAAAGGCGTCGTCGCCGGCTGCAGTGGTCAAACCGCTTCAGGAAGGCGACTATGTGCGGTTGCGGGCTGGCGGCGCCACGGGCCGGATCGAAAGCGTCAAAGGCAACAAAGCCATCGTCGCTATGGGGGGCCTCAAAGTGACCGTCGGTGTGCGCGATTTGTTGCCGGTGGCTACGCCGGTGCACCAGGTGTCGACAACGACCAGCACCGACCTGCAACACATGGCTGCTTTCGACGCCAAAATCGATATCCGGGGCATGAGCAAGGAAGAATCCTTGCGGGTGCTGGAAAAATTTGTCGACAACGCACTGTTGTCGAACGCTTCGTTGCTGCGCATTTTACACGGCAAAGGCGATGGTATCCTGCGCAAAGTGGTTCGCTACAAGTTGAAGGAATACGGCGGCAGCATTGCCAATGTGTACCACCCGGAACAAGAGTCGGGAGGCGATGGCGTAACGATCGTAGAACTGGCCTGAGGTAGCGTTTAGTCTACCTTTAAAAATTCATAGGAAGCGCGCTCGGGAAAAAGCGCGGCGGCTTCTGCATTTTCCCCGACCACATAGTAGTGTTTCAATTTGACTGCCGGTACGGAAAGGCTGAAAATGCCATCGCCCGCCTTTTCGTCGCCGCCGGTTCCGGCGTCGTTCATGGCCAGCCGGGTGAAGGCAAACTGGCGGTGGGTGCGGACAAACAACCAGCCATTCGTGGCATTGGTCATTTTGACGGTAACCAATACGGTATCGGCTTTTTTGTGGTGCTTCACGTCGGAAATCACAGGGGCTGGTTTGCTGAAAATAGGGTGTTTGGCCAGCCACTGGGTTCGTTTTTCCATCAATTGCCGCAATCCGATGACCACATCGGGACCAGAAACCATCGTTTTGTCCATCGATTGCTGGAAGTCTTCGTAGCTGTACAATTTGAGCGAATCCTTTTTCACCCAAGGGTCAATTTCCTTGAGCATCGTCTGCGCTTCGCTGAGCCAGCGCCCGCTGCTCAGTTGTTCCTTGACGATGGTTTGCAAGTGGGCGATGTAAATTTTCCGGAACAGCGGCGTGCGCAACACCTTGGAAATCAGAGGCCGTTTGGCGTTGCTGATTTCTGCAACCGGGCTGTATTCGATAAGTTCCTGGTCTTTCATCTGTTCGAAACTGAAATTTCGACGCCAGCCGCCAAAGGCCATGTTCAGGTCCCAGATCAGGGGGTGGCCAACGCCGGTCGAGTCAATCCAGAGGTAATAATTGTGCGACAACGAGCCCGTGTAACTATCCAGGTTGACCATCACGTTGTTCAGGGCATGCATCCATAGGGTTTGGTCGATGTCGAGCACTGATTCTACGGCATCGGGGTCTTTGTTCAGCACCTTGATGATGTTCAAGAGCGGTTTCCAACTGGCGTCGTCGTCTACTTCGTAAAATGAACTGTAGCAGCCCGGGCTGTCGTTCAGGTACATCAAGGAGGCATTTTCTCCTTTGGGGCAGCCTGTTTGGCTGCGCACTTTTTTCCAGTTGTCGGGGTCGCATTTCACTAAAAACCCGGATGTGGTTTCGAAATTTTTCTTTAGAAAATTCGCGTCGATGGACTCGGTGTTGATGTAGACGCCGTAGAACTTGTTGTTCAGGAATACCTTGGCAAAATTGCAGCGCGGGGTAGGCATATACTGCCGGATCAATTCATAGGCGAGGGGGTCGCGCAGGAAACTGGGATCGAGAAACGCATTCGACAATTTGACGGTCGACTGCCCATCTTTCATTTTTTGTGTTTTGATCCGAAAATCCAGTTTGACGTTGAGCGGCAGTTTTTTGTAGGTCTCTTTACGCGAGCGGAAATACGAACTGTTGCCTTTGTACCGGATGCCCACGCTATCAAACCGGACGCCGTTGATCAGGGCTGTGCCCAGGAGTCGGGCTTCCGGATTCACTTGTTTGAGCGAGTCAAGTTTTCTGTCCCAGTTGGAAAAAGGCATATCGATTTTAATTTCCTGGATGCCTTTGCCATAAAATTCCTGGGCAACCAGGTGTTGCGTAAAACCAATACAGAGCAATGCAAGGGTCGGAAAAAGGGAATTAGGAAGTCGCATGCGAAAAGAGGGAGTTGAAAATTAATGAAAAAAGGCTGCCTCAAGCGCAGGAAGCAAACCATGATTTGCATTTTGCATTGTTTGAGACAGCCTTTGAAAGTAATGGGTCCGAAAGGACTACTTTATTTATTCAAATCACTGAGTTTTACCTTGAACGGCTTGTTGAAGTAGTTGAGCGGTGCGAAGGCAACGGTACCTGCGTTTTCGGTGAGGATATAATAATCCAGCACGGCATCTTCGGTGGGTGCTTCGATGTTGGCAGAGTACATTTTCATACCGGTCGGCAGGTCGCTGGAGTTTTCTTCCGTCATGACCATTGCCGTGTAGGCTTGCCGATTGTTGAAGCGGTAATAAATAAAGGTCTTTTTGGGAAAGCGGTCGGCTTTGGCCATTACCCGGAAGGTGTTGATCCGCTGGTTTTCAAATTTGCCGCGGCCTTGCACACTGATGTCGCTGATGGCCGAGGGCAAGGCGGTGAGTTCCGGATGGCTTTTCAGAAAACGGGCGCGTTTGGACATGAGTTCGACGATGCCCGGAATCTTGCTTTTTTTGCCAATCGTTTCATTCAGGCTGCGCTGGAACTCATCGAGGCTGTAAATTTTATTTTTATCCTCGTTGAAGGGCACCAAAATCATGGCTTGCAATTCCTTGGCCCGGCGTTCGTAATCGCCGCCAACGAAATTCTCGTCGTTGATCTGGCGGATGTGCGAGAGGTAAATTTTCCGGTTCAGGGGGTCTTGCAGCAATTGATAAATCAGCGGCTTCAGCAGGTTGTTGGCGTGCAACAGCGGATCGAGGCGCTGTAGGTCCCGCAGTTCGAGGTCGCTCGGTGGCTTGCTGGGATCGCTGGCGTTGTAGCCGGTATTTTTAAAACTGCCATAGGACAGGTTCAAGTCCCAATGGACGGGTTGGAAATGGCCGTTGTTGTCTTTGTACAAGTAGTAGTTGATGCTGTTGTTGCCGGAGTAGCTGCTCAGGTTGAGCATCACGTTGTTGAGCGCCAGCATCCAAAGGGTGCGGTCTACGTCGAGTACCTGGTCGATCCGCGCCGGCTCGTTGTTGAGGATTCGGGACAATTCCTGCAAGTCGGCCCAACCGCGATCGGATTCCATTTTGAAATTATTGCGGTAGCAATCCAGGTCGGTTTCGTATTCCAGCGAGCCGTAAATATTTTGCTTGCAAGTTGTGGGCAAGCCTTCCGGCTTGTAGTCTACACCGGCTTTGAAAAAAGGATTGGTGTAGGAGCCGTAGTGGTGGTCGAGAAATATCCCTTCCACGCTTTCCAGGTTGATAAACACCCCGACATACTCGTCGTTGATGTACAACTTGGTGTACGACGCTTGCGGCGATGGCATGTATTTCCCTGCGATTTCATGAAACAACACCTCGCGCACCATACTGGGATCGCGCAACGACGACGACAGTTTCAGGGAGGTGTACCCCTGGTGGTTTTGGTCGGCCCGGCTGTGGTTCAGTTTGATCTGAAACGGGTTGCGTTTCATACCGGTTTGGTAGGATTTGTTTCCGCGAAACCGTACACCGACATTGTCGTATTTGTTTCCGTCTACCAGGACGGTACCCACCATCATTCCCTCGCCGTAGATGCGCATGGAATCGAGAGCGTCGTTCCAGTTTTTCGAAGGCAGGGTCATCCGGATTTCTCCAGTTGTTTTTTTATCAAAAAGAGGGCGGGCCGTCTTGGCATTCTGCGCGACGGCCAGCATGGGTATGAGGATAATTAGGGCGGATAGCAATTTTTTCATGGCAACTGCTGTGGCGTTAGTAATTATGTGTAAATTTAGTTTAATCGGGTGCAATGATACGAAAAGGTAAAGGAGTTCGCGTGATGCACTCTTTTTTGAATGTTATATCTTAAAAATTGTCCAAGTATTTGTCCAGGCCGGCTCAAATAATTTCTTCAAATTCCGGCCCGACATTGGCCTCCGGAAAGGCGCGGCTACTGGCTGCGAGCCGGCTTCGGTGCAGCACTTGCAGGTGTTGCAGCAGATCCTCTGTCAGGGTCTGGTCCACCCAGCGTTGTACGGCGTCCAGGGTGTTCAGCCGCTCGTCCATGCCGAGTTTGAAACCAATTTCGTAGCCTTCGTTTTCGAATTTAACCGAAAGTCGTTCGTCTGATTTGAAAACGGTAATTTTCAGGTATGGGTGTTCAATGCTTCCGATTGCGCGCATAAATCTGCTTGGTCTGGTTTTGCGGCGATACGACCCGTAACGCCAGGATGCAAATGTGCAAAAAAAGCCCTGCCGGCAAGGCCACTATCGCCGGCCATAGTTCGGGCCTACCATTCAAACGGCCACTCAGTCCTGTTCGCCATGGAGCACCCGAAACACAGACGCTGCTGCCGAGGCCCCCAACAAGCCGCCCAGGAAATAGGCCCAGTAGTCGGCCCAGTCAGACAAACCGGTCATGCACATGCTGAGGGCAACGGCCGGGTTGAAAATGCCGCCGGACAGGTTGCCAAAGGTGTACATACCGGCCAGGAGCGCCATGCCAATCGCCAGGCCAAAATAGGCATTGCCGGCGCTGGCCCGCGCACTCGTGACCTGTAAAAAAACGCTGGCCAGTAAAAACGCCCCCAAAAATTCGGCCACCAAGGCGCAAATCGGGTCCACCGGCCGTAACGACACTTCTGAAACACCTGCGCAGCGCACCAAAAAGGAGGCCATAAGCGAGGCCAATACGGCACCGACCACCTGCGCCAGCAGGTAATACGGCAAATCCAGCCGCTCTATTTTGCCGCGAATGAGCATGGCAATTGAAATAGCGGGGTTAAAATGAGCGCCTGAAATCGGCCCAAAGGCATAGGTAAGGGCCAGCAAGGCGCCGCCGATGGCCAGGCTCGCATCTGTGGCGTTGTTTTTGCCGCTCAAAATCACCACGCTTAGGGTGAGAAAAAAAGTGCCGATGCCTTCTGCTAAATACTTGTTCATGGGTTCGCGCTGAATACTGCATTTTTGCTCTCGCAAATGTCATGAATTGCTCACTCCTAAACGGATATAAAATTTTTATGCGTCTTCATCTCGTTTCTACCTTCATCATGATTCTGAACCTGTCGCACGTTACGATCGCTCAAAAGCAACTGCTCAGCCCCGAACTGCTTTGGAAAGTAGGCCGGGTCTCGCTCGAATGTGTCGCCCCGGATGGCAGTGCCGCCGTATATGCCGTACAGCGCTATGAGGTGGCTAAAAACGCCGGTACGCGTACCCTGTACCTCGTCGACCTGCAAACTCAGGAAACCCGCCCGATCAGCGACCCCGACGGCAATGCCTCCGGCGCCGAATTTCACCCCAATGGCCAGCGCATCGGTTTTTTGCGCGATGGCAAACTCTGTGAAGTACAGCGCAACGGCTCAGCCCTTGTCGTGGTGACGGATTTTGAAATCGAAGGCTTTCATTATTCGCCCAACGGCGAATATATCTTGTTTGCGCAAAACGTAAAATTCGACCAGACGCCGGCCGAAAAATACCCGGATCTGCCACAAACCAGCGGCCGCGTATTCGACGGCTTGTTTTACCGGCACTGGAAAGCCTGGCACGATTACCGCTACAGCAATATTTTTTACATGCGCTACCAGGACGGCAAAACCACCGGCAGCCCGGTCAACATCATCAATATGCCCTTCGATAGCCCCATGGAGCCCTTCGGTGGCATGGAACAAGTCGCCTGGAGCCCCGATAGCCGCTCGATTGTGTACACCTGCCGCAAACTGAACGGCACGGCTGCCGCGCGTAGCACCAACTCCGATCTGTACCACTACGAACTGAGTTCGGGCAAAACTACCTTGCTCACCGAAGGCCTGCTGGGGTACGATATCGACCCGGTTTTTTCGCCCGACGGGCAATACCTGGCCTGGACTAGCCTCGAACGCCCCGGCGTCGAATCGGACCGCACCCGCCTGATGGTCCTCAACCTCAGCACCAAACAACGCCGCGAACTCACCGAAGGCTGGATCTACGAAGCCAACCACCCGCAATGGGCTGCCGACGGAAAATCGATGTATTTCCTCAGTTCCAACGACTTCACGTACCAAATCCACCAGATTCAAGTGTCCGACCGCAAAATCAAACGGATCACCGAAGGACAACACGATTTTACCTCGTTTCAGGTGGCCGGCAACCGCCTTGTGGCTACCCGGGTGTCGATGACAACCCCCGCCGAGCTATACCTGGTAGACGCCAACAGCGGATCGACTCGAGCCATTTCGGCCGCCACTGCCGATGGCTGGAGCCACATCGCGCAAGCGAAAGTGGAGCGCCGCACGGTTAAAACCGTCGACAACAAAGACATGAACGTGTGGCTGGTGCTGCCTCCGGATTTTGATGCAAAGAAGAAATATCCAGCCTTGTTGTATTGCCAGGGCGGGCCGCAATCCGCCCTCTCACAAGGATTTTCGTATCGCTGGAATCTTCAACTGATGGCCTCCAAAGGGTACGTGGTGCTCGCTCCCTGCCGGCGGGGCATGCCCGGCGGGCCGGAAGGACAAGCCTGGAACGATGCTATCAGCGGCGATTGGGGTGGCAAAGCCATGCAAGACCTGCTCGCTGCTTCCGATGCTATGGCCAAGGAGCCCTTCATCGACGCCGGCCGGATGGGCGCCGTCGGCGCCAGTTTTGGCGGCTATGCGGTGTACTGGCTGGCTGGCAACCACAACAAACGATTCAAAGCCTTTATTTCCCATTGCGGGATGTTCAATACCCAAAGTTGGTATGGCACCACGGAAGAGTTGTGGTTTGCGCAGAACGACCTCGGGGCGCCCTATTGGGAAAAACCAACCGACGCATCCTGGACCCGCTTTAGCCCCCACCTGTACGTTCAGAACTGGGACACACCCATTTTAGTCATGCACAATGAACTTGATTTCCGCGTGCCGTTTGGCGAAGGTATGCAGGCGTTTCAGGCTGCCCAATTGAAAGGCATCCCCTCGCGCTTAGTTTGTTTTCCGGACGAAGGCCATTGGATGTCCAAGCCGCAAAACAGCCTCCTCTGGCAACGGGAGTTTTTCGCCTGGCTGGATACCTATCTTAAATAATTGGGATATTGGGATATTAGGATATTAGATATTGGGATATTAGATATTGGGTCGTCACCCGCGAAAGAGTGGATATTGCTAAATATCAATTTTTACAAAAAATATCTCAATATCCAATATCTCAATATCCAACACCTGCGGTAGGGGCAAAAAAAGAGCCCCCATCCAGCATTGCGCGGATAGAGGGCCATCCCAAAAACCGATTACTTCTTTATGCTGAGACGTTTATTTCCAGGAAATAAACGCCGTGCAAGTCGTTGTACGGACACAGACAAAATCCATGCCGGAATAAAATGAAGTGCTTGTGTGGTCAGAATTGACTTGATGCGCTACAGTGAATAGCAGCAATGCAGGGGGGAGGAGTACCGAAGTGTTCAGGGGATTAAAATAAGTTGTGGCTTACGACCACAAGAACCGCCACAAAAGTAGATCAATTCACCCGCCCGAAAATACCCTTTCAGCGGTATTTATCGCGGCCTACCAATTTTGGGGCATGGCTTTTTTTGTTTAAAAAATAGGGTTGGTGTTCAAGTTTTCTTTGTGTAATCAATTGATTACCAGATTCTTTTCCAGGGATTCAAAGCGATCTCGTATGGCGTTGAATTTATCTTCGAGTGCTGCAATCTGTTTCGCTTCATTGGCGAGCAGGGCATCCAAATCTCCAAAATTGTCGTTGATGCGGCTTTTTATGATGCGCACATAGGTGTGCAGTTTCTCCTGGAGCGCGGCATCCATACGCTGCCGGCCGGTGGCGATTTCTTCAAAATAGCCTTTGACAATTTTGCGTCGCTGCATCCCGGCGGTAATGCCGGCAAACAACAAGCCGATACCGGTCAATACACCGCCCGTGATATCAAAAACGGCCGTTTTGGTCACACCAGCCAAAATCAAACCGATCACGGCCACCCCGCTGCCGGCGGCAATGTTGGGCGATACCGTAGCGTTTTCAGGAAACAAGCGGGCATCGGTGAAGTTTTCGGAGCGCGACAGGAAACGCCCGAAGGCTTCCTGCAGGTCTTTCAGCACCGCCGCACGTTTGTCCGAAATATCTTCGAAAATATACGAGTCGCTTTTGACCACTGTGGAGGCGCTGCTTCGGATTTTCAGGTCGATCATCTTGGCCATTTGCTGGATACTATCAGCCAGATCCACCACACCGTCGCTGAGCTTGGATTTGAGTTCGGCGTTCAGGTTGGTTTCCAGTTTCTTCGCCAACCCATCCAGCCAGTCCTTGATGGAGGCTTGTTTGCTGAAAATACCCATAAACGAACGCCGAAGCATGGCCGGAAACGACAGCCCGTCTTCCAGTTCGGTGCCTGTTTCCTGGGTAATCCGCTGGTAGCCGTTCAGCAGGTTTTCAATCAGCACGTTGCTTTGGTGGTTCGACTTGGCTTCCTGGTGGTCAAGTGTTTGTTGTACATCGGCCCGGAAAGCCAGATCGGCGCGGTATTGCTCGCTGCGCAAATCCAGCCCCTGCCGGATGCGCAACAGCACCTCCCGGGAGGTGATGAGGTTGTTTTGCAGTTTGAGGGCTGCGCCGCGCCCGCCGGTCACGTGGGTGCGGATATAGTCGCGGACCTGCGAAAAACCACTTTCGTCGAAGCGCCCTTCCTGTTCGGCTTTGGCACTGGTGGCGAAAATAACCGGCTCCTGCAGGCCCATTTTTTGTGAAAAATCATACAAGCCCCGCTCGTTGACCGCCAGGTCGTCGTCGCCCAACAAATCGCGTTGTTGCAGGATAAAAATGATCTTTTTGTGCCAGTCCTGGTGGATAAACTTGAAAAAATCCCAGGCCGATTGCCGGTAGGGGTTTTTGGCTTCAAACACAAAAATCACCAGGTCGCTGGCGGGGATAAAACCCTCTGTGATTTCCTGGTGGCGCTCTACGATCGAATTGGTGCCCGGCGTATCCACAATGGCGATATCGCGCAGGATATCGACTGGCAAAAAGATCTTTTTCAGGTATGGATTGACCACCACCGTCTCCTCTTTTTCGCCGTGCAGGATCTGCTGAATGGTGTCGGTCATGGGCTGAGGCGCTACGGCGCACACCTCGCGGCCGCCGTCCAGCAAGGCATTCACAAAACTGCTTTTGCCGGCTTTTACTTCGCCGACAATCACAAACATGAAAGGCTCCGACATGCGGTTGCGCAACTCACCGACGGTAGCCGCCAGTTCTTTATGGCCGATTTCCTGCGCCAGTTGGTGCAGGTCCTTGACGGCATCTTCGACCTGCACGCGCAAGGCTTGGGTACGAGGGTTGAGAATCATGTAAGGCTTCGGTTTACAGTTTGTTGGGAAGGGTTTGAAAGGATTGCTCAAGTACAGTGGCTGATTGTTTGCCACAGCAAAACAACAGATCGAGTGCCGAAAGGTCGGGTAAAAATCCGTGACGTTCCTGGAAAACCTGCGGATAAAATGCCGGCCGGAACCAATCGGGTGGGGGAGAGGCCTTGGGTGAAATGGCATCCCGAAAACCGGCCCGTTCCGGCGCGTATGCCGCAGTGTATTCCAATTGCCCGGCCCAGTTCATTTTGCGCAGCAAAAATTGTAGGATTTCCAGGTTGAAATCAAACAGAAACGTATAGCGGCGGCTGTAAAAACCTTCCATTTCGGCGCCGTAATGCTCAAAAAACGGCGCATTGCCGTAGGCTGTGCGGATGCTGCGCCAGTGGATTTGCTGCCAGGGCTCCTCGTAGGCCAGCCGCACTTCGCGGATGGGCGTCTGCTGATGTTTCCCTTTTTGCAACGGAAGGCTCAGGCGTTGCACCCCGTTGGGGCCGGCGATGTGGCAGCGGTTGCGGTAACTGCCTTTTTGAAAATGCTCGCAGGCCTCCAGCGCCGCCACCGGCTGTCGCCACAGCAAGGCCAGCCAGGACACCGGCGGCCAATACGGCAATTCAAGGACAATTTTATCCATACTGTTTGTCAAATGCTCCGCGATGACTTCCTTTGTAAAAAATATAACCTACCATGACAAATTTTAAAAATGTTCTCCACTTTGGGGCTCGGCTGGCCGTTTGCGCCAGTCTACTCTGCCCCGCTCTGCTCTCCGCGCAATCCGGTACCGCAAAAATCCAACTTTTAGACGGATTGATGAAGTCCAAAAACGCGCACCTGGTTCCTGGCCACGACGGCTTCCTACAACCCACCAGCCGCATCGTCGGGGCCGATTACCGCGACAGCAGCGTCCAATTCTCTGTGGCTTTTATCGACTACAACGGCGACGGGGTGTTCAACCAGGCCGGCGTAGACC
Organism: Saprospiraceae bacterium; assembly: GCA_020846655.1. Lineage (GTDB taxonomy): Bacteria > Bacteroidota > Bacteroidia > Chitinophagales > Saprospiraceae > M3007. Next base: position 18,999 of record JADLDL010000186.1, read on the forward strand.
GCATGGCACTCACCGTGTACCAGGACCGCGAACTCCGGATCAACAACGGATACGGCACCGCCTGCATGAAACTCAAAACTGTTGCGCCGACCTTCATGGTCGATAGTTTTGCCTTCGAAGTTGCCGAACTGGCTGCCGACGGCGCCTGGTTCAAATTGCGCGCTAAAAAGCCCACGCAAGTGCCCAAGCCGGACCTGCGCATCATCACCGCGCTGCCAGACGCCACGTTCGACACTTTTTTAGGCAAAAAATTGCACCTGAAGGACTACCTGCACCAGGGCAAATCGGTATATGTCTATTTTTTCAACAGCCGGCCTTTGCCCTACCAATTGGACAAACTCAACAAAATTTACGAAAAATACAGCGATGCGGTCACGATCATCGGCCTGAGCCTGCCTTTCTCAGAGTCGCTGGACGAACCCTATACCGAGCAGTTGCTCAAAAATATGGCCAACCCCTGGCACCACGCCATTTGCGACGAAGCAACGTACGCGCTGCTGCAACAGGACATGAGTTATTTCCGGGGTGTTTGGACCGACGCCGACGGCCGGATTCGCGAGATCAGTATCGGACCCAATCAATTGCTGGCCAAACTAGAGTCAGCCTTTGGCATCCGGTAGTACTGCCCGGATTTTAAAGCCCGCTTTTTTTAGCATTCGAAGCAAGCCTTTTTGGCCGGCGAGGTGCCCTGCACCCACCGCGCAAAACAGGCTTGTTTCGTTGGCGATGCTTTGAAAACGTTTGGCCATCAATATGTTGCGCTCATACAACAGCAGGTTTCGCATGCCTTTGGCATCTTTCCGGGCGGCCTGGTACAATTGCTGCACATCGCCCTCAGCATACCAGTGCAGCATTTTTTTCAGGCGGCGTTTTTGGCGGCCATAGTTTTTGAGCAACCAAATCAGGTTGTCGATATGGTACTGAAACGGCATTTTTTGCAGCGTTTGCAGTTGTTCTTCAAATGTTTCCACGCCGGTCGTGGTTTTATCCAGCCCACGCGCATAGGCCCAAAGGGTTTCGTCGAGCGAACGGTCCGACTCCTGCTGAAGCAGGGTGCCGGTGAGCAGCATAGCAATGCTCATCGGGTGTTGGAAGCGCAGTTGTTCGACAGGGACGCCCAGTTTTTTGCGGCACTGGCGGTCGAGGCGTTTCCACACGCCGGGTTTGACCCATTGGTCGAGCGAAGTGCCTTCCGGGAGTTTCAATACGCTGGCTACGGCTGCCGGGTCAGTTTCTGAAAAATCAAATTCCGTGGCAAATACCGAGCAGTGGCTCAGGCACTTCTGGGCGAGATCCAGCCACTGAAAGGCGCGCAAATCCCGCACGTGCATGGTGCCAAACAAGTAGGAATCCGGGCCGCCGGAGGGTGGGCTCAGGCGCCACAACAAGGAGTTTTTCATACGGGTAAATTGTCAATTCGTGGGTGACAGGAGCGCAGAGCAGGGAATTTGTTCCGTTTTTTCCGCTTGCTTGTTCCAACGCTCCACGCTCAACAATTCGAGACCGGAGGCGTCTGCGGGGCTGCTACAGCGGCAAAGGTAGCGCGCAATCCGGCGAAATGCAGCAGGGCTGTTGTAGGCGGGCACCTTTAATTCGGCAAATGCCCAATCATCGAGCAACAAACGCCGCCCCTCTGCATAAGCCCATTGCTCCCAAACCGGCGCAACAGCCGGGCAAGAGCTCTCGCCGGAGCGGTACACGGTGGCTTCGGTCTGGGTGTTGCTGTACATTTTCCAGGACAAGGCTTCGTCCCAGCGGTGCGCGATATTCAGCGTCGGCAGGAGCCAGGCCAAGGCCAATATGCCGCCGAGCGCCACTTGTGTTGGCCAGTTGTTTTGGGCAAACAATACTTTCAGCGAGGGCTCTTCCTGATCCTGTGGCCGGCTCAGCACCCAGACCATGCCGGCCATGGCCAGGTTCCAGGGAATGACTACCTGGTTCCAGTTCAGGCCCCAAGGCGTGAGCGCCAGCGCGATGAACAAATGAAATCCCAACACCGCCCAGCGAAACAGGGCCCGGCTTTTGGGCCAAAGGATGCCCGGCGCAAAGGCCAATTCGGCCAGCGCCACGGCATAACCAGCCCAAACCAATGGTCCGAGTGCCTGGGTCCAGGAAAACGCCGTGCAAAACCAGGGGAAATTGTCTTCTGCAAAATAAGGGGTCAGTTTATTGAACCCGCCCCAAGCATACACGGCCGCCAGCAAAACGCGCACCAGCCCGCCGGAGGAGGACTCGTTCTGGCTGCGGTCGAACCACAAAACCCCTTGCACCAACAGGTAAAAATAGAGCCAGGGTTGGAGGCGGTTGAGATCCTGGGCCACCATCCAGAGCAGCCAGAGCAGCAAACCGGTGCGCAGGGCCCGCTGCCCGGAAAAGAACACCGCAGCGAGCAGCCACCCGATGCTCAGCCAAGCCTGAGCCGCCATCCAGGCATCGCCGCTGGGAAACGGTAGTTCCAGCAGGGGCAGCAGCGGAAAGGTCCTGCCGGGACTCAGGCCCCATAAGACCGGACAAAGCGCCAAATGCGCCAGCAAGGCCACAGCGCTCAGCAGGAAAAGTGGCCGTTGGATCGGAAACAGGCGGTGCAGCACGGGATGAACAGCGGGTCTAGTTGATGCGGCGAACCAGCAATTTGCCCTCCAACAGGCTGTTTTGCTGCAAGGTTTTGGTAAATTTAGCGGCCTGTGCCGTGGCATTGGCCTGACTGGACTGCGTGGCGCCGAGCCGCACGATGTAGCCTTCGCCGCTGCCGCCCAGGCAGGTTTTAGGGATGACTTCTGCCGTCAGGCCCTTGCGGCGCAGCGCGTTGGCGCGTTCGCTCGCAAAGGTCTTGTTGCTGAAGGAGTTGTCCTGGATAATCCAGCCTTTTTGTTTTTGATAGCGGGCACAAGGGTCGGCGGCTTTGGCGGCGGCTGGTTGAGCGCTGGCGGCTGGCGATTTGGGCGGCGGCGGCTCGGCCGCGCTGTCGTCGTCGCCCGACAGGTTGATGGTTTGAACGGCTTCCGGCTCGGGGTCGCCCGAGAGGTTGATGGTGTTGCTGCTTTCGATGGGCTCTTGTGCGGGGCTTTCAGGGATGGGGTCCTGTTTGGGAATGCCGCGCGGGTCGCGCATCGGCGTTTCTTCGCCTTCGTACAAATAGCCGTACTGGTCTTCCGGGTTGAGTTCCGGGCGCGCCACCACTTTTTCCACCAGATCTTCCCGCACGGTCAGTACCCGGTAGGCGAGGGGCGTTATGGACAAAAGGGCCAGGAAAAACACCCATTTTTGAAAACCGGGGCCTTTCATGTAGCGGTCAAAACTGGACGAGGTGTTGCCCAAGGGGCGGCTGAAGGCTTTCCAGATGCTGTTTTTCACTGGGTCGATCAGCAGGTAGCGAATGGGGCGGGTGCGTTTGTTCCACCATTGACGGAGAGCATCCGGTACGGTAGGCGTGTAGCGACCCAGGGCGGAGGCATTTTGCGACATGGCTTGGTACCATTCCAGGCGCGTGACCCAATGTGCCATTTTGCGGTCTTTGCCATACAGGCCCAGGCGCGAGGGGGTGCATTTTACCTGAATTTCGCCACGAACCGGCACCAGCGCCAGCCCGAAACCATTGTAGACGCATTGTTCTTTCAGTTCCAGCAAGTACGGGTCGGTAGGCGCCGGGAACACATCTTCGGCCAGGGCAATCCACTGCTCATCGGCGAAGTATTGTTTGAATTGCTCGATGGCGTAGATGTAGCGGTATTTGCGCCATTGGCGCATCAAAAAATACCAGGAGAAAAAACCGATGACGCCCATGCCCAACACAAAGCCGGCATTGCCAGAGGCTTGCAAACCCACCAACCAGGAGAGCCGGGTGGTATAGGCTGCTGCGTAGGCACCGGTGGCCACCAGGGCGCCGAAGGCCAGGCAGTCCCAGGTGAAATAGGGCACATTGAGTGAAAACTTCACCTCCTCGGCTTTGTCCACGGAGGTGGCCTCGTAGGTACACACGAACGCGGCGCCGTCGTTTTTCCGGAAACTGAGCATGCCGTCGGCAATGAGTCCGCCGGCGCTCACATTGTCCAGTTCCGAATGCAGGGATTCCGGCCGGTACTCGTACCGATATTTGTAGAATTCCTTCAGAAAGGGTAAAAACCGCTGTTTAATATCCTCTTCGCTGAGCATCAAACTTTTTTATTCAATTGATATTCCACCTTTTTGGCGTCGTCCTGCCGTTGGCGGAGAATATTGATGTACGAACGCGCTTTTTTATTTCCGTATTGGGTCCATGATTTTTCCGCCCATTCGAGGGCAAGGTCGAGATTTCCTTTCACTTCTGCGACTACCGCCATGTTGTAGGCGGCCCGGCCGGCGGCTTTGGGATTGTCTTTGGCCACGGCTTCCATTTTTTTCCAGATTTCGGCAGCGCGGTCCCAATTGCCCGCCTGGGCAAAACGGGTAGCCTGCTCCATTTGGGTGGAATAGCCTTTGGCTTTGGGGTAGTATTGGCGGCGCACCTGGACGTACACCGGGGCGATGCGCATGCCATACTCTTGGCCGACCAGGAACGCGACTTTCCGGGTGACCGACACTTGCGAGGGCAGGTTGGACACGGCACTGCGTTCGGTATCGCCCGTGCCTTCGTTTTTGAGGTAGTCGTCGGTGACGAATTCGTCAAAAATCATTTTGGATTTTGGGTCGTAGAAGCGCCAGCCCATGCGCACGCTGGTGCGCATTTCGGATTGGTAGTCGACGAGAATCCGGGTGCTGCCGTCTTTGTTTTTCTTTTTGGATTCGCGGCGGCGGGTGGTCACGTTGTTGTCGGAGTCAAACGACTCGATAGTGACCAGTGCATCAGTGGAATGGTCGCCGCAAATGCGCTCCACCTCAGCCCACGACAAGGGTGCGGGCATACCGGCGCCGGCCTGGCTGCCGCTCATTTCGATACCGGTGTTCACCACCCGGAAGCGGGGCGTGCGTTGCAGCGCATCGGTGAGGCCCTGCACGGCCTGGCGGCGGCTTTCTTTGTCTTGCCCGATGGCCTCCCCGGTAAACAGGCCTTCCAGCACGTTGAGCCAGCCGTTGGAAGGTTTGCTGCGGTCCACCAGGGCGATTTTGGCGATATGGTCTGGCACTTTGAATTGTGCGGGTTGCAGCACCGTGAGGCTGGTCGATTTGGTGCAGCCGGCGAGCAGGCTGATGGCCAGCAGGGACAGGCAGATTGGTTTCAACATGGATTTTATCGGCATAAAAAATGGGCGTTGGAAGATGGAAAAAAGGACTTGAAATAGCCGTTGGCAAAAATCGGGTATTTCGGGGAAAAAACGATTTTTGAAAAATACTGTTACTCTTGCCTGGCCAAACGCTTAGACGGCTGAAGAATCCATTGACGTTGCAAACTGAATCTTACGATATCATTTTTGCCGGGGCGGGCCTTTCCGGCCTTACCTTGGCGCTCGAACTGCTGCGCCGGCCGGCGTTTCAGCAGCACTCCATGCTCCTGATTGACCGGGACGAGAAGCGGCACAACGACCGGACCTGGTGTTTTTGGGCGGAGGAAAACGAGCCCTTGCCACCGGTCATCTTCAACACCTGGGCACGTTGTGATTTTTTTGGAACAAATTTCCAGCAGCGGATGGACATTGCGCCGTTTCGGTACCACCAGGTGCGGGGCATCGATTTTTACCAATGGGCCAAAGCAGAACTGGCGCGGCACCCCAAGGTTCGATTTTTGACGGCCGCCATCCACCGCATGGATGCTGAAAGTGGGCGCGTGGAGACCGATGCGGGCGCGTTTTCGGCCAACTGGGTGTTCAATTCGGCCTTCACCCGCACGCAGGTATTGCCGGCGGCGACGGGGCTGTATCCCAACCCGCCATTTTCGCCCGAGCCTGCTACTGCTGCTCCGCCGGCTGCCATTTTGCTGTTGCAACATTTCAAGGGCTGGCTGATCGAAACGCCGCAGCCGGCCTTCGACCCGGCGGCCATGACTTTTATGGATTTCAGGATCGAGCAAACCGGCGAAACGCGATTTGTGTACGTCCTGCCTTTTTCCGAAACCCGCGCCCTGGTAGAGTTTACGGTGTTTTCGCCGGCCTTGTTGGCGGCGGAGGCGTATGGGGCGGCGCTTCGCGACTACCTTCGGCAGTACTTAGGCGTCACGGATTTTTCCATTGTGGAAGAAGAATTCGGTGTGATTCCGATGACGGATTTTCCGTTTCCGGCGCGCCGGGAGGGCCGGCTGATCCACATTGGCACCGCCGGCGGCTTTGTGAAAGCCTCCAGCGGCTACGCGTTCAAGCGCACCCAGCGCAAGATTCGCGCCTTGGTGGATGCCTGGGAAAAGAACGGAGTCCCCGATCCGGCCTACCTGCGTTCGCCCTGGTTGTTTCGCGCCTTCGACAGTATTTTCCTGCGGGTGCTGGCCAACCAGAACGCGTTGGGGCGCCGGATTTTCAGTGATTTGTTCCGGCAATTGCCGCCGGCGCTGGTGCTGCGGTTTTTGGACGAGGACAGTACCTTTGTCGAAAACCTGCGCCTGGTGAGTGCGCCGCCGACCTGGCCGTTTTTGCGGGCCTTGTGGCAGCAGTTGCCGAAATGGCGCCAAATCTGACACCTATGCCCGAACAACACAGCAGCACCCGCCGGAGTTGGCGCGTCGGCATCACCGGCGGCATTGGCAGCGGCAAATCGACGGTTTGCCGGATCTTCGAAGCCCTCGGCGTGCCGGTGTACGACGCCGATTATTGGGCCCGTTGGCTGATTGTGGAGGACCCGGCCGTGCGTGCGGCTATTGTCGCGTTGTTTGGTCCCGAGGCCTATTTGCCCGACGGCAGTTATCACCGCGCTTTCGTGGCGGGCATCGTTTTTCAGGACCCCGACAAACTGGCCGCGCTGAACGCTGCCGTGCATCCGGTCTTAGAGCAGCACAGCCGCCATTGGCACGAGGAACAGGCTCGGGCTGGTCAGGCCTACACCCTCAAGGAAGCGGCCTTGCTGGTAGAAAGCGGCAGCCAGCGCCACCTGGATGCCCTGATCGTGGTGACGGCGCCGGAGGCACTTCGCGTGCGCCGGGTAATGGCCCGGGACGGCGTGTCGGAAGAGGCGGTGCGGGCACGGCTGCGCAACCAGTGGCCGGAGGCGGAGAAAGTAAAACAGGCGGATTTTGTGGTGGTCAACGACGGGACGCACTTGTTGATTCCGCAGGTGTGGCGGGTGCACCAAGCTTTGTTGGGGCGGGCGAAGGGATAACCATTGCTGTATGTTGCTCCCTTGTCCCGCTCCAACATGCCACACCATGCTGGGTTTTGCCAAGGCCCGACACCGAGAGGATCTTAGCCGCGCTGCATCGTCATGATCCCGTCGGGGCCTCCGCGGTTGGCGCAACCGTCGCTTACGCGGGTCATGGTCAGGGTATCGCCTTCGACCTTGACGGTATACACGCCTGGTTCGGTACAGTCGGTGCCTTCCGTATCCTGAATGGTCATTTTCCCGCCGTCGAGGGTGTATTTCCCTTTGGTTTCTATGGTGCCGTCGGCACCGAAATCTATGGCATAGGTGCCATCTTCTGAAATGGCCACTTTCAGGGGTATCATTTTTTCATTTGCATCCGGGACGGACATCTTCCAGGTGCCGGCAGGGCTTTGCGCCATCAAGCCAATGGGAAGCGAAAGAAGCAGGGCAAGTAACGAACGAAGGAGCGTTTTCATCATTCAATTTTTGTACAGGGTGAAAGTGAATGTAAAAATAATCCATTTTTAGTACAACCCCAAGGACTTAGAGATCACCTTTTTCTCCAGCAAGCCATCTTTCCATCAGTACTCTGATCCGGTGTCGGGGAGTATGTCCAACAACGGCTCATTTCTTGCACCTTGCAACTACCGGTTAACATTCCGTTATGCAAGCATATATAAACGATTCACGACTGCATCACTACTTTTGAACCTCAAATCTTTCCCGCATGGCGTATTCCTCTTCTCAATTGAAAATAGCCCACCTGTATACCCTTGGTGGCTGGCGCCGGAAGGAATGCCTGTTTACCTTCGCCCGGGAGAAATTCAGCAACCCCAAATGTGACCAGCGCCACCCGCAACTCCTCCCCAAGTCCTGATTTTGCATCCTCCTCCTTCCATACCTATCCTTCTTCTCAACATGAAAACCATTTTTATCTTCCTCAGCATCTTCGTTTTATCCTTGCCGGGCTACAGCCAAACCCTGCATGCCCTGCTATTTGTCAACGAAAAGGAACAGGGCCGTGAAACAGACCGGAAAGCCGATATGGACAACATGAAGGTCTTTTTCCGCGAGATTGCCGCACAACTCGGCTACAGTTATAACCTGCGCGACAACAGCGACACGCAGTTTACCGCCGCAGAGGTAAATCAGGAAATTGCTGGTCTGAATGTTCAAAAAAACGATGTGGTCGTGTTTTACTACAGCGGCCACGGCTACAACGAGGGCAGCGACCAATGGCCGACCCTGAATTTTAAAGACAAAAATTACTGGCTCAGCGATATTTTGAAACAACTGAACGGCCGCACCCGCAGCGCCAAATTGGTGTTGTGCGTGGCCGACTGTTGCAACAAGGGCATGAGCAACGCCGCCCTGCCGGCCGAGTCGTTCAATCCCATTTCCTCGGCCAATATGAAAGCGCTGTTTACGGGCTTTCAAGGCCGGAAAACCGTGCTGATGTCGGCCAGCAAGCAAGGACAGTTCTCCTGGAGCGACTTGCAACGCGGCGCCCTGTTCGGCATTTGCCTGCGCAACGCGGTGTACAAATACACCGACAACTCCAGCGACGCCCCAACTTGGGAAGCCATCGGTGAGCGGGTAAAAGAAACTACGTTGCGCTCCAGCGGCAACAAGCAGGAACCACAACTAAAAATCATCCAGGCGGCCAGCGCGATCGATGAATAAGGCCCGTGGACGGGGAGCCTTTTCGGAACGAGGTTTGAACGGTCGGACTGCGGTTTTTTCGTTTACTTTGCCGGCAAGGAGCACCCCGCTGCGCCTGGTGCTCTGTAGCGCCCAGCCCATTGGCAACTAACGACATCCTTTATGAAGCCCGTCCATTCCCTGCTTATTCCGGCCCTTGCCTTGCTTTCCATCGCCAGTAAATGTTCCGGCAGCCAACAATCGGGGCAACCGTTGACACCACCGCCAACCGATAGCCTGGTGCTGAACCTGCTGGGTAAAAGCCGGGTGGATCTCATTCGGGCCGCTGACCGGGTTGCCGTGCGCAGCCTGGCACCGGATGGGCACCCAGAGGTATGGGCGGAGGCGGCGCGTATCCCGGATCTGGTGGCGATTTTGTGCCGAAAGGAAAGTTACACCTTCAGCAAGGTGCTCGAAAAATGCCCGGTCGGGGCTGATGTGCAAATAAATCTGAGGGTCAGCCAAGGCCGGCCGGCGGATTCGCTGCTCGTGTTGGTCAATACCCAGTGCCGGAGTTGGCAATTCGTCTACCAGGGCCAGGTGGTTGCGGAGGATGCATTGGGCCCGCAAAATGGCATCGAGGCCTGGCTATCGGCGGTGCTTCTGCCAGCACGGCCTGAAAAATCTGCCGACAAGCCGGAACGGCCCACTGCAAAAAAGGATACAGCCTCTTCCAAAAACACCGGCAAACCGGCTGCCCCGAGCCCCGGCGCGGGAGCGCAGTCTGCCAATCACCTGGAGCAGCGATTTGGCGCCGCGCTGGCGCAAAATATCCTGCAGGCCGGCACGGTTTCCGTCTTTGCGCTGGACCCAGAAAAAAAGCCATCGGACAGCAGCAGCGTGTTCAACGGGTTCGCTGTCGTGCAAAAACAGGAAAAACTAAGTGCGCCCTTGCGCAAAAAACTGATAGACATCATCAACAATCCGAACAACCACGTCGAAAGCCGGTTGGCCAAAAACTGCACTTTTTTGCCGGATATCGGCTTCCGGTTTTCGCGGGTCGAAAACGGCAAGACGGCCTATTCCGATGTGCTGGTGGCGTTTTATTGCGACGATTGGATGTTCCGCGACGGCGCCAACCGGCAAATCCGAGACTGCGCGGTGGCCCGAAAGGAGCTGTTGGAGTTGGCTCGAAAGATTTTTCCGGGGGATGCGTATTTTAAGCAGTTGCCCTTGCGGAATAAGTGACGAGGGGGGGTCACAATACTTCCCCTGCCTCTTCCGCTTCCTCCACCAAACCCGGCGGCAGCCGTTTGCTGGCTTTTGCCCCCAATTCGCGGATTTTCTCGGCGCGGCCCACGAGCGTGTCGCCGGGCCGTACGCCGTTCACCAGTTTGAGCATGGCTTCGTCGTAGGCGCCCCGGGCACTGTCGAGCCGGACGCCTACGGCGCGGAGGTCTTCCACAAAACCCACGAATTTATCGTACAACAAGCCGCTTTGCCGCGCGATTTCGAGTACCGAACGGCTTTGTTTTTCTTGTTTCCACACGTAGGCCACGGTGCGCATGGTGGCCAGCAGGCTGCTGGTGCTCACCAGGATGATGTTGCGCTCCATAGCGTCGGTGAAAAGTTTGGGATCGGCCTGCGACGCGGCGTGTAGCGCGCCTTCGAGCGGGATGAACAGCAGCAGGTAGTCGGGCGTATTGATTTGGTAGAGCAGTTGGTAGTTTTTGCTGCTCAGTTCCTGCACGTGGTTGCGGATGCTGCTGATGTGGGCGCGCAGGTGTTGCTCGCGGCGGCCGGGATCGTCTTCGTTGAAATAGCGTTCAAAGGCCGTGAGGGACACTTTGGCATCCACGATCAGGTGCTTGTTTTCAGGCAGTTGAATGATAAAATCGGGGCGTTTGGCGGCGCCGTCTTCGTCGCGCAGGGTGGTTTGCGTGAGAAAATGCGAACCTTTTTCCAGGCCGGCTTTTTCCAGCAAGACCTCCAGTTGGAGTTCGCCCCAATCGCCCTGTACCTTGCTTTGGCCTTTGAGTGCGCTGCTGAGGTTGTGGGCGTCTCGGCTGAGTTGCTGGTTGAGTTCGCGCAGTTGTTCGAGTTCTTTTTTGAGGCTCGATTTTTCGCGGGTTTCTTCCAGAAATTTGTGCGCGATGTTTTGCTCAAATTCGCGGATACGTTCCTTGAGCGGGTTCAGGGTTTGCTGAAGTTGCTGGGTGTTTTGCTCCGAAAAACGCTGCGATTTTTCATCCAACACCCGGTTGGCGAGGTTTTCAAATTCGGTTTTGACCCGCAGGTGCATCGCTTCGGTTTCGGCTTTTTGCTCGCGCAGGGTTTCCTGCAAATGCACAATTTGCTGGTCGCGGGCGGCGATCTGGGCGTGGTACTCGCGCAGTTCCTGTTCTTTGGCTGTCAGTTCGAGCCGCAGGGTATCGTGCTGCGCGGCCAGGGCCTGGTACAGGTCTTTTGAAACGGATGGGCCCTCCGGCCCCCGGCGGACGATGATCAGTACCACGGCAATCAGCGCAATGGCGCCCACTAAAAGGAGTATGGTTGTATCCATGTGCCAACAAAGGGTTTGCCTTCATGGAAAACAAAGGTAGGGCGTTTCAGACAGAATGTTTTAGAAAGGGTGCTGTTTAAAACAAAAACATCCACGTGCTTCAGGATTTCTTCTCCCGAAAACTTTGCTCAAAGGCCCGGCGGTTGGCCAACTGCCGTTGGCGCCGCTCTCCGCTGGTTTCGGGGACTTGTGCTTCGATGGCCAGCAGCAGGCGCCGGAAAGCCGCTTCATCGTTGATGGCAGCCGTCAGTTTTTCGCGCAGCGCAATCTGCAAATCTTCCACTACCGGGTTCAGGCGCGCCAGCCACTCTTCGGGCAGCGACTGGATCAGCGCCGGCACTTCCAGTGCGCGCAGTTGCGCAAAAAAGGCATCGATGGTTTCCGCACCGATACCCGGCCGGAAGAACGGATTTTCGCGCAATTTCCCCAAAATACTCTTCGCACCGGCATAATCGCGCCGCTCCAGGATACCCAGAAACAGAAAGGAGGATTCGTAATCGCGGGCGATCAGGCGTTCGCCGCTGCGCAGAAGGTTGGGATTTTGGGCGCTGCGGTCGATGTTGAGCAGGAGCACATCGAAAAGGTAGAGCCGGTCGAACAAGTCTCGCTCTGCCGCGCTGGGGTTTGTCGGCGGCAAATAGGCTTCCGCCTGCTCGTGGTAGGGTAGGGCAAGGTTGATCCCCAGGCTTTTTTGAATCAACTCGCGGTATTCGATGTACAAATGCCCGATCGGCGTGTGCTTGGTGATGCGCACCGGAATGGGCTCGTCGACGGGCAAACCCAGGGCCACACCCATGTGTCCGGCCAGCCATTCGCTCAGGATGGCCGACTGACCGCTCAGGCCGGCGCAGAGTTTTACCAGGTATTTTTGGCCGCCAGATACTTCAACCAGCAGGGGCGTGGAGGAGCCGGCGCGGATGGCCTTCAAAATCGTATAGCGCGTTAGCATCTGGCAAAGGACGGGAAAATTCCAGCGCACCGCAGGATAAACATTCGTACCGCTGAATCAACGGTTCGTTGGCGGGTAGCCCAGCGCAGTTATTTTTTCTTGCCTTTGCGCCATTTCTCCGCCTCTTCGATGTCTTTCATCACGTCTTTCCACTTGTCGGGCACATCCTGCGACAGTTTGATCGTTTCGGCGTACTCATTTTTATCAATGCTCAGCACGGCGATGGATTTGCCAA
>JADLDL010000187.1 GCA_020846655.1 Saprospiraceae bacterium
AGGGTGTTGTCTATGAATTTTTCCTTGTTAGTTGCCCGTCGTTACCTGTTTGCCAAGCGCAGCACCAATGCCATCAACATCATTGCCGGCATCTCGGTGTTTGGTATTTCGGTGGGTACCGCTGCGCTGATTTTGGTGCTCTCGGTGTTCAACGGCTTCGAGGACCTGTTGTCGAACCTGTTCGGGTATTTCAATCCGGAGGTAAAAGTGACGGCGGCCAAAGGCAAATCCTTCGTGGTGGACAGCCTGACGCTCGACCAGATTCGGCAACTGCCCGGCGTGGCCGTGGTGAGCGAATCGCTGGAAGAAATTGCGTTTTTTGAATACGAAGGTTCGCAGGATTTTGGCGTGCTGAAAGGCGTGGATTCGTTTTTTGCCCGGGTCAATGGCATCGATTCCACCGTCCGGGAAGGCGAATACCGCTTGCTGGAAGAAGACCGCAACTGTGTGGTGGCCGGCGCAGGCATGCGCAACAAACTCAGTATCAACGTACACAACCCTCTGGCGGCGCTTACGATTTATATGCCCGTCGAAAAACAAAACAGCGTGCTGGACAAGCCGTTCAAAACCCGCTACGCCTACCCCAAAGGGACTTTTGCGATCCAGCAGGATTTTGACAACCAGTACATTCTCACCAACCTGCCTTTCCTGCGGGACTTGCTGGACGCCCCGCCGGGCACCGTTTCGGCCCTCGAAATCCGCTGCCGGCCCGGCGCTTCCGTCGCCACGGTAAAAAGCGACATCGCTGCCCTGCTCGGCGAAGGGTATGTGCTGCGCGACCGGTTCCAGCAAAACGAAGCCTTTTTCAAGGTCATGCAACTCGAAAAATGGATGGGCTACGCCATTACCTGCCTGATGCTGTTGCTGATGGCGTTCAATATGGTAGGCGCGTTGTGGATGGTGGTGTTGGATAAAAAGAAAGACATCTCCATCCTCAAAAGTATGGGCGCCGACGACCGCACGGTGCGGCGTATTTTCCTGAACGAGGGCATGTTGCTTACGCTATTGGGCATGGCCATCGGTATGGTGGTGGCCGTCGGCTTGTATTTTGTGCAAAAAACCTACGGGATCGTGTCGATTCCGCAGGGCTTCCTGGTCGACAGTTACCCGATTTCCATGCGGATTTGGGATTTCGTGCCGGTCACGCTTACGGTATTGGGTATCGGGTTTCTGGCCTCACTGCCGCCGGCGGCGCGTGCCGTGCGGGTGCCGGCGTTTTTGCGGGAGGAATAAAAAAAATAGCGCGGCGGGTGCGTCGCGCTATCCTGGTTGTTGTGTTTCGGCCCTAAAGGGCCTTGACCGGGGCGGCGTAAACGCCGCGTTACCGGGCGTTTACGCCGAGTGCCGGGTTTACAGGCGTTCGAGGGTTTCTTCCACAAACTGGGTCAGGGCTTCGCCGCGCAACATGCCTTGCTGGAGCAGGGCGAGCTCGTAGAGGTGGCGGGCCAGTTCGGACTGTGCGCCGGCATCTTCCAGTTTGGTCATTTTCTGCACCACCAGTGGGTGGTTGGTGTTCACCACGACGTTGTAGGAGTCCGGGAAATCGCCTAGGCTCATGCCCTGGAGCGACTGCATTTCCTTCATGCGGCGCAGAAACTCGGGTTTGGTGATCGACACCGGCCAATCGGTGGGCGCCATCGGCTGGCATTCCACGCGGGCGGCCGTATTGCCGGCCACTACCTTTTCGAACACGCCTTTTACCGTTTCCACTTCGGCTTCCGACAACACGGATGTTTTTTCCTCGTCTTTTTGCACCAGTTTATCCGCTGTTTCGGAGTCGACGCGCACAAACAACAGGCCCAGGTTGGAGCGGTATTCGAGGTGCTGCATCCAGTGGTTGTCGAGCACGGTATCCAGTTTCAGGACATCGTAGCCCCGGTTGCGCGCCGATTTGATGAGGGCGTTTTGGCCTTCGGCGTCCTGGGTGTAGATGCAGACCACTTTCTGGTGTTTGTCGGTCTGGTTGGCTTTGATTTTTTCTTTGTATTCCTCCAGGAGGTAAAACTGGCCTTCGGTGTTTTCGACCAGCGAAAAATTCATGGCTTTTTCCTGGAATTTTTCGTCCGAGATCATGCCGTATTTGACAAAAACACCGAGGTCGCGCCATTTTTGTTCGAAGGAAGGCCGGTCGGATTTGAACAGTTCCTGGAGTTTGTCGGCTACTTTCCGGGCGATGTATTCGCTGATTTTCTTGACGTTGCCGTCGCTTTGCAGGTACGAGCGGGATACGTTGAGCGGGATATCGGGCGAGTCGATGATGCCGTGCAGGAGGAGGAGCCACTCGGGTACGATGTCGCGGACATCATCGGTGACGAAGACCTGGTTGCAGTACAGGTGAATCTTGTTGCGGCTGACTTCCACGGCGTTGCCCAGTTTGGGGAAGTAGAGCACGCCGGTGAGGTTGAAGGGGTAGTCGATGTTGAGGTGGATCCAGAACATGGGTTCCGGCGCCATGGGGTACAGGTCGCGGTAGAATTTGAGGTAGTCTTCTTCTTTGAGTTCGGTGGGCGTTTTTTTCCAGATGGGGCGCGGGTCGTTGATGATGTTGGGGACCTCGCGTTTTTCCTCTTTTTGTTCTTCGCCTTCGCCGATGGTATCGTATTCGGTGCGGGTGCCAAACTGGATGGGCACGGGCAGGAACTTGCAGTATTTTTCGAGCAGGCCTTCGACGCGGTGTTTTTCGAGGAAGTTTTTGTTTTCCTCATTGATATACAAAATGATGTCGGTGCCGCGGTCGGCTTTTTTCACCGTATCGATGGTGAATTCGGGCGAGCCTTCGCAGGTCCACTGCACGGCTTTGGAGCCTTTTTTCCAGGATTTGGTGACGACTTCCACTTTGTCGGCCACCATAAATGCCGAGTAAAAGCCCAAGCCAAAATGGCCGATGATGGCGCTGTCCTGGTATTTTTCCAGGAATTCGGCGGCGCTGCTGAAAGCGATTTGGTTGAGGTACTTGAGGACTTCTTCCTCCGTCATGCCGATGCCGCGGTCGCGTACGATGAGGCGGTTGGCTTCCGGTTCGAGGATGACCTGAATGGTGGTGTCGCCAATTTCACCTGTTACTTCGCCGCGCTGAGCCAGAATTTCCAGTTTATTGGTGGCATCTACGGCGTTGGACACGAGTTCGCGCAGGAAAATCTCGTGGTCGGAGTAGAGGAATTTTTTGATGATCGGGAAAATGTTCTCCGTCTGGACGGAAATGGTACCCTTTTGCATACGTTCAGTGATTTTGGTTTCAGCAGGGGTATTTCAAAGGCTGTGCCAGCCAGGTTTTTCCTGACAAAATGTCTTGTACGGGCAGGCGTGCGGTGCCAGGTGTCGCCCGGGGTAGTTTTTGGGCCCGGGTGGGGCTTGTTAGCCGGCCTGAGGCGCCGGGAGAGGCGAATTAAAAATTCGCGGCGCAGTAGAAATTGGCACAGTAGTTGTAAATTGATAGATCGCGCAACGGCGCTACTGCCGGTGAAAACCGGCCACTTTTTTGAACATATGGATTTTAGTGCTCCATAACGAGTAAGGTCAAATGTGACCTTAAGCCCGTGGGCGAGGGACCAGTCCGTCTGGGGGGTAGGGCTGGTCTCCTCACCACTTTATGCTGATTAACATCGCAAAAGAGAGAATAGTTATTGGGAAATCCCGTTTCCCGCCAGTATATTTTTTGAAATATTCCAAAAATGCGAAGAGCGTGGGCCGTTTGGGTCAATCCAACGGCAAGTGTTTCCCGGAAATAGTTTCGAACACGCTTTTCTTACTTTAATATCATTTTATTAGGTGTGAACATAGTGAGGCCTACTGCTGTCAGGCCTCACTTTTTTTGGGCCTGCTATTTTGCCTCGATGGCGGGAAAACGCAGCAATTCGCGCATTTTCACATAGATATCGGTATTGTCGATCAGGCCGCTGAACAATTCGGCGCCGGGGCCGTAGGCAAAAACGGGCACCAGGGAGGCCGTGTGGTAGTCGGTCGTAAATTTCAGGCTCAGCGATTCCTTGTCTTCCCCGCGCAGCAGAGCCAGGCCGCCGGTCTCGTGGTCGGCGGTTACGATGACCAGAGTATTTCCGTCTTTTTCTGCAAATTTCAGCACCTCGCCAATGGCTTCGTCGAAGTCGATCATTTCCTGCACGGCTTTGTCGCCTTTGTTGGCATGGCAGGCCCAGTCGATTTGCGAGCCTTCGATCATCAGAAAAAAGCCTTTGTCGCTGCGTTGGCTCAAAAACGTGGGCGCCATTCGGGCGGCGATGGGCAGGTAGTTGCGGCCTTCCTCAACGGAGGCGGGTTCTTCATTGGAGGCGAACCAAAAGAACGGCTGCTCCGGGGAAAGCGAAAGCATGGCCTGCTCGAATGTTTTTTCGGCGAAATTGCTCATCGTGTAGCCTTTGGTTTGCAATTCGGCGTACAGGTCCCGGGTGTCGGTTTTGCGGTGGTTGAAATATTTCATGCCGCCGCCGATGGCCAGATCGATATTGGTTTTGAGGAAATAGGTGGCTATTTCTTCGGCGAACTGCCGGTCGGTGGCATGGCCGATAAAGGAGGCGGGCGTTGCGTGGGTGAGGCTGGACGTGGCGACCAGGCCGGTGGCCAGGCCGAGGGCTTCGGCTTGTTCGAGGATGGTGGGGCAGGGTTTTTTAGCGGCGGTCATACCGATAGCGCCGTTGTAGGTTTTGCAGCCGCAGGAAAACGCAGTGGCGCCGGCGGCCGAGTCGGTAATCAGGTTTTTGGCGGAATGGGTTTTCATCAGGCCGGTTATCGGAAATTGTTCCAGGTTCAGGCGGCCGCCGTTGGCGTACAAGCCGGCAGTTACCTGGGCCATGCCCATGCCGTCGCCAATCATCAGGATGACGTTCAGGGGCTTGTTTTCGGCGCCGGGCGCCGGTGCGGCAGCATGATCCCCCCGGTTGTTGTGGAAGGCCAGGACGAATACCGAAAGCAGGAGTATCAGATGTTTCATGGCTCAAATTTACAATGTTCGGGCCCGCCTGTGGCGGCTGTGGTGGAATTTAATGTAGCAAGTTTACAGAATCACGTAGCGTTTGCCCGGGAGGGTTCGGAGCAGGCCTTTGAACTCCAGGCCCAGCAGGAGCATGGCCAGTTCGCCTGGTTGGTAGGCGGCGGCCTGAGCAAGTTCGTCAATGGGGATTTCGGGGCGCTGGCGGATCAGGTCGATCAGGGCGGTTTCGGCCGGATTCAGGTCCAGAAACAGCTGGGTTTGGCGGGGGCGTTCGTGGCCGGGCGTTTGCCAGCCGAGCGCGGCGACGAGGTCGGCTACCGATTCGGTGAGTTTGGCGCGGTTGGTTTTGATCAGGAGGTTGCAGCCAGCGCTTTTGGGATCGAGGGGCCGGCCGGGCACGGCAAAAATTTCCCGGCCATACTGCCCGGCCAGTTCGGCGCTGATCATGGAGCCGCCCGAGCTGGCGGTTTCCACCACGAGCAGGGCGTCGCACAAGCCGGCAATGATCCGGTTGCGCATAGGAAAATGCTCGCGGTCGGGACCGGTCTGGTGGGTATATTCGCTGAGGAGGCCGCCGTTTTCGATGAGTTTGAGCGCCATGCTGCGGTGTTGGTTGGGGTAAATTTTGCCGAGGCCATGGCCCAGCACGGCGATGTTGGGGATGCCGGCCAGGGTGGCTTTGCGGTGCGCGGTGATATCGATGCCGAAGGCCAGGCCGCTCACCAGCACCACTTCGTAGTCGCGCAGGCCGTCGACCAGTTCTTCGCAGATGGCCTTTCCGGCTTCGCTGGGCTGGCGGGTGCCTACCACGGCTACGATCCGTCGGGCGCTGAGCAGGCTGGTGGCGGAGCCTTTGAAATACAACATGGCGGGGCAATCGGCGTTCTGCCGCAGGCGGGCGGGGAAGCGTTCGTCGGTATAAAACAGGGCCTCAACGCCGAACTGGTCCAGGAAGTCCAGTTCCTGCTCGGCGAGTTGCAACAGGCGGGCGTTGGCCAGGCTGTCGGCGATGCCGGGGCCGATGCCCGGTATTTTGAGCAAATCTTTGCGGGAGCTCTGAAAAACGGCGGCTGCGCTGCCGCAATAACTGACTAAGGTTTTGGCCGTGATGGCCCCCACCTGGGGTGCCAGCGTCAGGGCAATTTGATGGAGCAGGCTGTCGGTCATGGGTTTTGCCAGCAGATTTTACCTATTTTTGTTCGGTAAAAATAGGGCGCCCCGGCGAAACTTGTATCGCTTTTAAAACTTTTAGTTTAATTTTTCACCTGGCTATGAAGATCCCGAAGGTCGAATCGCTCATTATCACTGTTTTTTTCCTGTGCATCGCGTTGTGGGCTGTTTCCAAATGTTCCTCCAAACGTGCCAAAATTGCACAGGTAGTGCGCGACCACAGCGGCGCAGCCGCGGAAGACGAAGACCGGCCGCAGCGCCGCGATACAGTGTTTGTGCCGCAGCAACCGGTGGTGCAGCAGCCTATTGCCTAACCGGCGCAGCAGCCTGTTGTACAACAGCCGGCGAGCCCGGCGCCGCAAACGTATTCCGTGCCGCAGCCCAGTTCCAACGGCGGCAAATTGCCCAAACTCCAAAACCAGCCGGCTGCCAGCACCGCGCCGGCGCCCGTGCCGGGCGTGCAACCCGCTGCCCAGCCGGCTGCGGGCACAGCGGCGGCGCCCAAATATTCGACTTTGTTTGTGACGATCGACGGGCTCAAAATGCGCAAAGAGCCCAGTTTAAAGGGCAGCCTTGTGGCCAAACTGGATTTGTACGAGCAGGTCTATTTTTTGAATAAAAAAAGTGAAAAACAGGAGGAAATCAGCCTGGGATATGAAAAAGTAACCGACTATTGGGTGAAAGTGCGCACCAAGGAAGGCAAAGAAGGCTGGGTGTTTGGGGCTGGCGTGCATTATTATAAAATGAAAAGAAAGGGCGTGCTGGAATAGGCCGGCGGTCCAGATCATGGGTAGAACAAACAGGATGTTGGAAAAAATAAAAAATACGTGGCCGGCTTGGGTCTGGCTTGTTGCCATTACCTACCTGTCGACACAGGGTGGCATTTCGGTGCCCAAATTTGACTTGTTGGCGTCCGACAAATTGGGGCATGCCGCAGCCTATTGCCTGTTGGTTTGGCTGTTGCTGTACGGCTTGTCGCGCTCCATGCCCCTGACGCTCGGCCTGGGCCTCGGGGCGGTGGTTTTTGCTGCCGGCTATGGGATGCTGATGGAGTACGTGCAGTTTGCTTTCTTCCCGGCCCGGCGTTTTGAGTACGACGATATGCTGGCCAACACGCTGGGCGCGCTCATCGGCTGGCTGGTATTTACCCGCCTGACGCACCGGCAGCGACTGGCCTGAGTACAGGTTTTCCAATTCCTTTTTTCTTCAACACAAACAACCGTATCCGCTCCATGGCGCTTATCCTTCCTTGTCGCGACACGACACCCCAATTTGGCCAAAATTGTTTTCTCGCAGAAAACGCCACCCTGATCGGCGATGTCGTGTTGGGCGACGATTGCTCGGTGTGGTTTCAGGCTGTCGTTCGGGGCGACGTCAATTTTATCCGCATCGGCAACAAAGTCAATATCCAGGACGGGGCCATTTTGCACGGCACCTACCAGAAATGCGGCACCACAATCGGCAACCAGGTGAGCATCGGGCACCGGGCCCTGGTACACGGCTGCACGCTGCACGACAATGTGCTGGTGGGTATGGGGGCGATCATTATGGACAATGCCGTGGTGGAAGAAAATTGCCTCATCGCGGCCGGCGCCGTGGTGCTGGAAAACACCGTTTGCCATACCGGCGGCGTCTATGCCGGCGTCCCGGCCCGGCGCGTCAAAGACCTCACGCCCGAACTGTTCAAAGGCCAGATCGAACGCATCGCCAACAACTACCTGTTCTACGCCAGTTGGTTTAAATAGCCCAATATCTCAATATCTACTTAAACTTCACGCCTTCTATTTTGCCGGCGGCAACAGAGCCGTCGGATTTGGTGATGCGGATGGTCAGGGCAAACGTCTGATCGCTGTTTTTGGGTTTGACGGGGGTGTAGACTACAAAATCGAAGCCGGGGGCTGGGAATTCCAGTTGGGAGACAATCTGCGGAACCGGCAGGGAGGTAGTGCTGCTTGCCCGGCCATTGAAAAAGAGGCTGGACAGCGATTGCCCGGCGGGCAGGGTATCGTTGAAATCCTTGTCGGCCAGGATGTCGATGCTGGTCATGTTGAATTTGGGGCCATCTTCTCCGGGCTGGGGGCAATTGCCGCCATAGGCTGCGGGCATCAGGTTGGAATGGGCTGCGGCGAGGTATTCCAGATCGTCGGGCGCTACTTTGAGGGCCAGCACCGTATCGGCTGAGGCCGTGAGGTACAGGAGGCTGGAAGAGATGGCCAGTGTTTTATAATTGAAAAAGGGCCGTTTGTCGCTGCAGCAGGCATCGAGCCAGCACAGGCCAAGGACCAACAGGCTCACAGTGAGTAGTTTTTTAAACATAACAAGTGTTTTTTTGCAAAAGACGGGGCTCGCGCCCCAGTACGTTGGGGCCGCGAAAGTAAAGCTGTTATTGCGTTTACCTGGCGAAATAAACCCGCAATTGACAGCGTATTAAAGGTTCTCGACTTAATTTTTTTCACAAAACGAATCATCGAACTATGACACCATTCCTCCGTATCGCTTTTCCGGCATTGCTACTTTGCCTGCTGTCTGCCACCAACACCCGGGCACAACGCCAATCGCCGCCACCCGGCACCGTCGCGGTGAGTAATTTTTTCATCGACCGGCAGGAAATTTCCAATATCGACTACCGCGAGTACCTGTTTTGGCTCCAACTGGTCTTTGGCAAAGATTCGGACGTGTACCGGCAGGCCCTGCCCGATACCACCGTCTGGCGGGTCAATATCAGCTACAACGAACCCCTGGTGGAGCATTATTTCCAACACCCGGCCTATGACCAGTACCCGGTGGTGGGCGTCTCCTTCGAACAAGCCACGCAATATTGCAGCTGGCGCACCGACCGGGTCTACGAAAAACGCCTCATGGAAGCCGGCGCCATTCCCATCAACAAACAACCCAATGCATCGAATTTTTTTACCGCCGAACGCTACCTAGCCGGCCAGTACATGGGCCTTGCACCCAATAAAACCGTCGAGGTGCCGCGGTACCGCCTGCCCTCAAAAGATGAGTGGGAACTGGCCGCCAGCGCCAGCCTCGACGCCACCTTGTTCCCGTACGGCTACAACCTCAACGACAAACGGGTAGCCAAAGAACTCAATAAAGGCCACGCCCTGTTCAATACCCGCCGGGTGGTGGTGCGCCAAAACCAGCAAGCCGGTTTGTATACCTCGCCCGCGTCCTCCGGCCTGCCCAATGGCTACGACCTGCACCACATGATCGGGAACGTCGCCGAAATGATCGACCAAAAAGGCCAATGCAAAGGCGGCAGCTATATCCACCAACTGGAAGACAGCAAAATCACCCAGTCCATCCCCTACGAACAAGCCGCCAGTTGGCTCGGCTTCCGCTGCGTCTGCGTCCCGGAACTACCATGATGAATGATGAATGATGAATATTTTTTGGGCTCGCGGCAGGCTTTTAAGTCCCGTTTCAGGTGAAGCCCATTCATCATTCATCATTCATAACTCATCATTCATTTACGTGCGAGGTATACACCGGCGAGGATCACACAGGTGCCCACGATATCCATGTAGCCGAGGGTTTCGCCGTCGAAACGGCCGAGCAGCAGGGCCGCTACGGGCAGGAGGTAGGTGACGGAGGTGGCAAAAATGGCGCTGGTGCGCTGCAACAACCAGAAATACAGGATCGAACCGCCTACGGTGCCCAATACTCCCAGGTAGGCAATGTAGCCCAGCCCTTTGAGGCCTTCGGGGTGCTGCCAGGCGGCCGCCCAGCCGCCCGACCACCAGAGGCCCAGCACAAACAAACCGCCCGTAATCACAAACGCCGCTGAGGCAATAGCCGCCGGGTGCTGGTCGCGCAGGTGTGTGTTGACCGTATTGGCATTGATGGCGTAGCAAACGGTGGCCATCACACAGAGCGCCGCAAAAAACGCGTTGCCGCTCACGCTGCTGCTGGCATTGAACAGGATGAGCAACGCAGCCCCCGCCAGCCCCAGTCCGACGCCGAACAACTTGTTTTTGGCAAACTTCATCTGAAAAAAGGCCACCCCCAGGATCAGAGTAAACAGGGGCGTCAGCGAATTCAGTACCCCCGCCAGGCTGCTGGTCACATGCCGTTGCGCCACAGCAAACAGGAAATTCGGAATGGCAGAGCCGCAAAACGCCACCACCACCAGGGGTTTCCAACGGGTCCAATCAATTTTTGACCAAAACAGCGCCGCCACCGGCAAGTACACCGCCGTGGCCATCACCATGCGCCACATGGCCATCTGCACCGGGTCGAAAATGGCCACGGAACGTTTGATAAACAAAAAAGAGGCGCCCCAGATGACGCTGAGGAGGAGGAGGACAAACCAATCAAGGGTGGCAGGCGGGCGGTTGGACATGCGGCAAAAGTAAGTTCGTTTTTCGTGTTTCGTGTTTCGGGGTGCGTGTTTCGTGGGGCGTGTTTCGTGTTTCGGGGCGCGTGTTTCGGAGCGCGTGTTTCGGAGCGCGTGAAGGTTTTGCTTTTTCAAAA
>JADLDL010000188.1 GCA_020846655.1 Saprospiraceae bacterium
CACTAATTTAACCCTGTAAGGGCCTTAGCGCGGGCCGGAGGGTGTACTTTTTTTCAAAAAAAATGTACACCATCCGGCCCGCGATAAGGCGCTCCCGCCCAAACATGGATATTTTGAAATTTATCACTTGTGGTAGCGTCGACGACGGCAAAAGCACCCTGATCGGCCGGCTCTTGTACGACAGCGAGGCCGTATCGCCCGACGTCCTGGAAGCCATCGAACGCCAAAGCCGCAACATCCCCAACGGTGGCATCGACCTCTCGCTGCTCACCGATGGCCTCCGCTCCGAACGCGAACAAGGCATCACGATCGATGTCGCCTACAAATATTTTTCTACCAAGCGCCGCAAATTCATCATCGCCGACGCCCCGGGCCACGTCCAATACACCCGCAACATGGTGACCGGCGCCTCCAATGCCGACTTGGCGCTCATCCTCGTCGACGCCCGGCACGGCGTCATCGAACAAACCCGCCGCCATACCGCCATTGCTACCCTGCTCGGTATCCCGCAGGTGGTGGTTTGTGTCAACAAAATGGACATGATGGGTTTCAGCAAACCGGTTTTTGACAATATCGTAGCCGACTACCAGGCCTTTGCACGCCGCCTGCAAATCAAAAACCTGAGTTTTATCCCCCTCAGCGCACTGAGCGGCGACAACGTGGTGAAACCCTCCGCCCACATGCCCTGGTACAAGGGCCCTACCCTGCTCGATCACCTGGAAGAAGTGGAAATCGCCGCCGACCAAAACCTCAGCGACCCGCGTTTTCAGGTCCAATACGTAATCCGGCCCAAAAGCGACGAGCTGCACGATTACCGGGGCTATGCCGGCCAAATCCAAAGCGGCATCTACCGCAAAGGCGACCGCGTGACCGTTTTCCCGTCCGGCCTGAGCACCAGCATCCGCGCCATCGAGGTGCACCAGCAAGAAGTGGAGGAAGCCTTTGCACCCCAACCCGCTGTGCTGCACCTGGCCGACAACCTGGACCTCAGCCGCGGCGCCACCATCGTGCAGTCGAGCCGGCTCCCCACCCTGAGCCAGGATGTGGAAGCCATACTGTGCCTCACCGACAACGCGCCGTTTCACGTCGGCAGCCGCTTCCTGCTCCAGCACAACAGCGCCACCGTGAAGGCGATTGTGAAGGATATTTATTACAAATTCGACATCAACAACCTGGAAAAAATACCCCAACCCAACGGCCTGGCCATTAACGACCTGGCCCATGTGCGCCTGCGCACCAGCGAGCCCCTGGCCTTCGACACTTACCGCAAGAACCGCAAAACCGGCTCCTTCATTCTCATTCAGGAACAAACGCATCAAACCGTATCGGCCGGGATGATCCAAAATATTGAAACCGACTATGTTATCTAAACCTACCCCCCGGCTCAGCGTCGTGGGCGCCGGCATCGGCGACCCCGATTTGCTCACCCTGAAAGGCCTGAAAGTCCTGCAATCGGCACAGGTGGTGCTCTATGATGCCCTCAGCAACAGCAGTCTGCTGGAGCACGCTCCGGCCCAAGCCCTGCGCATTTTTGTGGGCAAACGCCGGGGTTTCAAGGCGTACAGCCAGGACGAGATCCACCAACTCATCGTCGACATGGCCCGGCAGCACGGGCATGTGGTGCGCCTCAAAGGCGGCGACCCCTTTGTGTTCGGGCGGGGATACGAAGAAATGGAATATGCCCGCTCGTACGACATTCCCGCCGACTATGTCCCAGGCATTTCAAGTGCCATTGCCGTCGCCGGGCTGGCAGGCATTCCGGTCACCTACCGCAACCTGAGCCGCAGTTTTTGGGTCATCACCGCCACCACCGCCGACGGCTCGCTGGCGCCCGACCTGTACCCGGCCGCCCGCAGCGAAGCCACCGTGGTGGTCTTGATGGGCCTCGCCAAACTGCCCGAAATCGCCGATATTTTCCGGCAAGCCGGCAAATCCGAACTCCCGGTGGCCGTATTGCAAAACGGCTCTTTGCCCCAGGCCCGCTGCGTTTTCGGCACGGTGGACAACATCGTGGAACGCCTCGAAAAAGAGGCCTTGGGCTCGCCGGCTGTCGTCGTACTGGGCGAGGTCGTGGGCCTGAAAACCTGGGATGTGCAGGCCGCGCTCGCCGAAATCACTCCCCAAACCACCCCACTGACCCATTTTTAACCCAGAATCTTTTTCGTCATGTCTGATCTCCACACCGCCTTACCGCCTTTCGACGAGCGTTTGCTCCGCCAACTCCGCGCCGATCTCGACGGCGCCCAGCAACTCTGGCTCAGCGGCTACCTCTATGGCCTTTCGGTACAGCAGGCGCCGCAGCCAGGCCCGGCCAAAACCGGCCTCCCAGCCAGCGCCAACCCGGCTGCCGCGCCCGGCAAACCGGCCCTGACGATCCTGTACGGCTCCCAGACCGGCAACAGCAAATCGCTGGCGCAAAAAGCCGCACAGGCCGCCGGGGTGCTGGGCTTTCCGGTATCGGTGCTGGACATGAACGACTACGCACCCCAACAACTGAAAAACGAGCGCTGGCTCCTGCTCGTGGTGAGCACGCACGGCGAAGGCGAGCCGCCGGCAGCTGCCGAAACCCTGCACCAGTTTTTGCATTCGGCCCGCGCGCCTCAACTGCCCGAACTGCGCTTCGGCGTGCTGGCCCTCGGCGACCGGAGTTATGCGCAGTTTTGCCAGACCGGCCGCGATTTTGACGAAAAACTGGCCCAACTGGGCGCCCGACGCCTGGTCGAACGGGCCGAGTGCGATGTTGATTTTATGGAAGAAGCCAGCCGCTGGATCAGTGCCGTGCTGGACACCATAGACGCCGAAACGGGTGCGCCTGCCGCCGCGCAAGTCTCCGTCGCCAACGCACTTGCCCCGGCCGCCGCCGTTTCGGCCTTCGACCGCAAAAACCCGTTTGCGGCGCCGGTTTTGGAAAAAATACAACTCAACGGCCGGGGTTCCAGCCGCGAAACCTGGCACCTCGAACTCTCGCTCGAGGGCTCTGGCCTGCGCTACGAACCCGGCGATGCGCTGGGCGTTTGGCCGCAAAACCCGTCTGCCCTGGTTCAGGAAGTGTTGCGCGCCACCATCCTGCCCGCGCAGGAACGGGTGGATTGGGACGGTGAAAAAACAAGTTTGCAGGAGGTGCTGCGCCACCGCGTCGAGTTATCGCTCATCACCCGCGACGTGCTCGAAAAACTCTTTGCCCGCACGCGCTACCCCAAACTTTCGGCCCTGCTCCAAGACCCTGCGGCCCTGCGGCAGTACACCTACGGCCGGGATATTGCCGATTTGCTGCGCGAATTTCCGGACATCTGGTCGGCCGAGGCCCTGCTCCGCGTGTTGCGGCGCTTGCAGCCCCGCCTGTATTCCATCGCCTCGGGCCCATCGTTTGCCGAAGGCGAGGCCCACCTCACGGTGAGCGCCCTGCGCTACAGCAGCAACCAGCGCCCCAAACAGGGCGTGGCCTCCACCTGGCTGGCCGATGGCTTGCCGCCGGGCGCCGCCGCCCGGGTGTTTGTGGAGCGCAACGAGTATTTCAAATTGCCGGCCGACCCCAGCACACCGATCCTGATGATCGGGCCGGGCACCGGGGTGGCGCCGTTCCGGGCTTTTGTGCAGGAGCGCGAGGCCCTGGGCGCCAAGGGCAAATCCTGGCTCTTCTTCGGCAACCCGCATTTCGAAACCGACTTTTTGTACCAAACCGAATGGCTCCAGGCCCTCAAAAAAGGCAGTTTGAGCCGACTGGACGTGGCCTTTTCGAGAGATCAAGCCCACAAAGTGTACGTGCAGCACCAACTCGTCGCCAAAGGCCGCGAGGTGTTCGACTGGCTGGAAAACGGCGCGCAGGTGTACGTCTGCGGCGACAAAAACCACATGGCTGCCGACGTGCAAATTGCCTTCCGGCAGGTGCTGGCCGAACACGGCGGGCTATCGGCCGAACAAGCGGAAGAGTATCTGAAAACCCTCAAAAAACAACGGCGGTATCTGGAGGATGTATACTGAACGAGGTTAGAAGGTTGGAGGGTTAGAGGGTTGGAAGGTTAGAAGGTTGGAGGGTTGCCGTCCGCCATAAAGATTTGAATTTTAGCCATTTAAAATTTGGATATGATATAATCACTCTCCAAGTTTTGTAACTAAATGATGGTTTAGTTTGGCTCTACTTTGATAAAATTTGGCCAAGAAGACGAAAAATATGCTTAAGTAACTGATAGTCATATGTTTGAAGTGAATCTCAAACCTTTATGGCGGACGGCAA
>JADLDL010000189.1 GCA_020846655.1 Saprospiraceae bacterium
AAAAGCCACCCCTTCTGTGTAAAAAATGCTGTGCAACCCGAAGTTTATTCTTCTCCTTCAAACGCGGAGAAGTCGAACAACAGCGAGAAACGCAGTGTGTTGTCCAGCGGGTTGCGCTGGTTGCTGGTGGGCACGAGGTAGGAGAAGTTCAGGCCGAAAATATTGTATTTCACGCCCAATCCGAGGCTAAAGTATTTCCGGTTGCCTTTGGAGTAGTGCTCGAAGAAATAGCCGGCGCGCACGGCAAACTGGTCGTCGTACCAGTATTCGGCGCCGATGCCGGTGGTGATTTCCTTGAGTTCTTCGCTAAAGCCGCCGGGTGCGTCGCCAAACGATTTGAAGACGCCGCGAATCGAGGAGTACTGTTTGTAGTCGGGGATCATGTCGCCGTCTTCGTCAATTTCAGGGCGCGGGGTAGGCACCATGAGTTTGTTGAAATCGCCCGTGAACGTCAGGGTATTGTACTCGTCGAGGTTGAGTTTCCAGGCCGCGCCGATGCCCAGGTTGGTGGGGATGTAGTCGCGGTTGACGGAGTTGGTGTAGGTAATTTTGGAGCCCAGGTTGCTCACGGCGGCGCCGATGGTCAGTTCGCTGCCGTTTTTCGTTACCTTCAATTTCTTTTTGTAGGTCAGCGAAAGATCGGCGGCGCCGGCAATGCCGGGCTTGATTTCATTGCCCTCCACGACCTGGCCGGTGGCGAGGTTGGAGTAGATAAATTTGGCGCCAATGGCTGCCGAGAGGTTGTCCGTGAGTTTACGGGCATAGGCGCCGGTCAGTTCGAATTCATTCGGACGGCCTTGGCCCAGGGAGCCGCCGTTCTCGTCGGTGAATTCAATATCGCCCAGCGAGAAATACCGCAGTCCCATGCCGATGGTCTGGAATTTGTCCAGTTGGACATAGCCAGCCAGGTACGCCAGGTAGACGTCTTGCAGGCCGAGGTTGCGCATCCAGGGCGTATAGGTAGCCGATACCGACACTTTTTTGTCGGCAAAAGCGAGTTTGGATTGGTTATAGTGCATGCCGTTGGGGTCGGCAGAGGTGGCAATGCCCACATCGCCCATGGCGCCGCCGCGGGCATCGGGCACGATCCGGAGGAAGGGCACAGCGGTCGTTACCGCGTTGGCACAGCGTTCGCCGGTAATCGGGTTGTATCCATCCTTACACTTTGGTTCGATTTGAGCCTCAAGGGCTGTCCCCACAAAAACGAGCGACACCAGAAACAGCAACTCCACAAGGGTCTTTTTCATGATAACAGATTGTAAAATTTAGTGGCAAAATGTTTTGCTTATCAGTTTGATACCCGGGTACCTGCAAAAAGCGTGCAAAAATACAATTCCTGCCCGGCATTCCAGCCATCAAAATACTTGACGCCAGCAGAATGACTCGGGTTGTCTGGCTGCTGAAAAAGAAAATACAAGCCTATTTCAGGATCACTAATTTTTCAAAATCACTTTCTGCGCCGGCGGTATTGCCGCTCAGGTCAGTACCCCGCACTTTCACGCGGTACAGGTACACGCCCTTGGCCAGGGTGTCGCCATATTCGTCTTTGCCATCCCAGCCAATATCGGTTACCCGGAAGCCGTCGGCATTGGCGGTGTGCAGGATGGTTTTGACGAGTTTGCCCGATACGGAGAAAATACTGATTTGAATGTCGAGCGCCTGCCCGGCCAGGTTGTGTTCAAACTGGAAATAGGTGTTGGTGGTGAATGGGTTGGGGTAGTTCAGCACATGGTCCAACGCGGCTTTCCCGTCTTCAGCCACCACAAATTCGGTGTAGCCTTCGCCGGGGTTGTTGGCGATGTCCCAGCCTTTTACCCGCAGTTTGTG
Source organism: Saprospiraceae bacterium (assembly GCA_020846655.1). Classification (GTDB taxonomy): domain Bacteria; phylum Bacteroidota; class Bacteroidia; order Chitinophagales; family Saprospiraceae; genus M3007. The sequence goes on from JADLDL010000189.1 coordinate 1,828, forward strand.
GCGGCCGGGCGTCAGGTTGCGCAGTGGGTACAGGGCCTTCCCTTTTTGTGCATTGTCCTGGTCGCTTTCATAAAAATCATTCATCACGATGGTTTCCAGCACATTGTCGTCGAGCACGGCCGTCAGGTCGTGGCCCAGGCTGGTGCCGGTCACGTTCATGCCAAAATCATCGGCACATTTCACCAGTATTTTTGGGTTTTTGTCGGTGATGCCGCCGTACACAAAGGCGTCTGTGTTCAAAAATACCTGCACCAGCGGCGGGGTGTCGTCGTTCACCAGGTTGGCAGTGCCGCCGATGATGATTTCCGTGTCGGCGCCGGCAGCGTCGATGGGGGTGCCGTTTTCGGCGTAGTAACTGATTTTGCCGTTGCCGTAGTTGTAGGCGATGTCTTTGGGCACAATAAAATTGACCTTAAAGCGCCCGTTGGTCACGGTGGCGCTGCCTTTGAACAGGATGTTGCGTTGCACCTTGAAGTCAAATACGTCGCTGGTGGGGTCTTGTCCCAGGGTTTTCAGGGCTTGTTTTTTGTCGAACAAGGTGACGTACACTTTGCCGTTGAAGGCCGGCAACAGGTTGCCGAGCGTGTCGGTCACTTCGCCTTCCAGTTCCACCGGCATCAAGGATTTCAGCGTGTCGGGTTGTGCCGGGTTGAACACTTTGCCGTTGATGTTTGTGGTGCGCACCCGGTATTCGGGCAGGGCCAGGTACATGGCCGGATCGCCCAGAAGCGTGAAACGCCGGGCATTGTCTTCGTCGCCGCCGGCCAGACTGTTTTTGGAGTCTTTCAGAATATTGCCGATGCTGCGGTATTGGCCACCGTTGACGTGCTCAAAAATCACTTCCTGGACGGCGTCGGTCAGTTTGTTGTTGCCGGCGATGTACACAGCCCGCACCGTGGTGAACAAACCCACCGCGCCCGAATTAATTTTTAACAAGGCCTGCTCGCCGCCGGTAAGGGTGGTGTAGTCGTCGTAGCCGCCAAAGGAGCAGGTGGCCGTGATGATGAGGGGGTAGCGGTTGGTGTTTTCCCAGCCGGCAATATCGTTGTTGTCGATCACGCGCTCTTGCGCCCAGCCGCGTGGACCACCGTGCCCGATGTATTGCGCAATCAGTCCGCCTTTAAAAATATTGGCGTTGATGGCTGCTTTGGCATCCGGGATGCGTTTTTCGCTGGACGTGGCAACCTGCTGGTAGGCATCAAAATAGATTTTTTCGGTATTGAACCACTCTTCGGTTTTTTCAGCGGCAGCGGCCAGTTTGTCGGCCTGGACGATGTGGGCGTTGGAATCTTCGTCGTCGCCGAAATACAGGAGCCGCAGGTGCCAGTCGCCGAGGGTGACGGGGTCTTTGTCGTAGCTGATGATTTTGTTGACAATGGCCTGCGCCTCCTCGGCCGTGCGCGGCGTGAGCCGGCCCACGGCGATGTCGAGAGAGCCTTTTAGAGCACCGCCTTCGCCATCGCTGAGCAGGCCGAAAAAGTCGTCGGAGGGGTAAGAAGTGATGGGGTTGAAGGATTGGTAGGTTTCAAAAACGGGGATAAAATCGACGTTGTCATCGCTGGCCGTGTTGTTGTGGGGATCGAAAGAACCGTCGCCAAACAACAACAGGTATTCAAACTTTTCGGGGTTGCGTTCCAGCAGCATTTTGGCAAAATCGCGGATGGCGCCCGGGTCTTTGGCGCCGGAGGAGAACTCGTTGTACAAGTGGTCGACGCGCACGGTGGCCACATCGAAACCGCTGTACGTCCGCCGGTGCTCGGCGAGTTGTTGTACAGCAGCTTCGAAGTCCGGGTGGTACACAATGGCCATGTGCAGGTTTTCGAGGCTGTGGAGGTTTTGGTTGTCAATTTTCCCGACGGTTTTCTCCGGTTTTGGGAACGCGGCATTGTCGTAGAATGCAATAAAATTGCGCAGCACGCCTTTGGTGTCGGCGCCAAACTCCAGCGTACCACCCGAGCCGGTGGCTTGCTGACGCTGTGGGGATCGCGGATTGGTGATGTCCCAAATGCTCAGGGCGCCGGTAGCGCCGCTCAGGCGGAACGTCGTGGCGTCGTTGGCCAGGGATTGCAGGTCGCGGAACTCCAGCACGTCGCCGGCCATTTTCAGTTGGCGGCGCACATTGAGTTCGACGTAGTCGAGCCAGCCTTCGCTGGTGATGGCGGTGGGCACATAGGTTACTTTTACGGTCACCGCGTTGCCACTGGGCTGAAAGGTGCCGGTGAGCAGGGCGTTGGCGGCAAAATCGGCTTCGTTGTTGCTGACCAGCACGCTGTTGATGCCCCGGGAGAACACACTGCCGGCGGCTTCTATTTTTACCGTTGTGCTCTGGTTGCAGCGGCCGGCAAACTCGGCTTTCAGCCGGGCCGTGGAGCCGGCTGCGATGTTGGGGAAATTGAACGTGTAGCTGTACTCGCGGGTTTGGTAGAAATAATCGCCAAACCAGCGTTTGCCCGAGCCTTGCGCCGAGTTGAAGAAGTCCAGCAGGTTTTCCTTTTCTTCTTCGAGCCGCTGCACGTCGTCAAACTGTTCGGTCACGGCGCTGGCGGCTACGCTGGCTTTTTCGGCCAGCCGCGCGCCTTGGCCGTCGCCGGTTTTTACAAAATAATAGGCGTAGGGGTCGTACAAGTGCTGGCGGATGCTCAGTTCGGGGTCGCTGGCGCTAGCCTTGTAGCTCCAGGGCGCCGGGCCTACGGCGTAGAACAGGATGTAGTCGCCGTTGTCAAATTTGCCGTCGGCTTCGCCGGACACAAAAATCGAGTTTTCGACCAGGTCGTCGGAACGCGGGTCGCCGTTCCTTTCCGGCACCATAGCGCCGCCGTTGCCATAGAGGCGAATACTGCGGGGGTCGATGCTCTCCAGGTTGCTGATCCCCAGTTTATTTTTCAAAAAATCAAAATCCAGTTTGTACACGCCGCTTTGGCTGACGCCAAATTTGTAGGCTGTGCCGCCGCTCAGGACGGAACTGCTGGCAAAAGGGCCGCCGCGAGGTTTCACCGGCTCTGCTTCGGGCGTGATGCGCACATCCAGGCGAAATGACACCACCCGCTCGTACCCGCTGCCGGTTTTGCGGATCGGGATAAACCGCACCCGGCCAAAAAAGCGGTTGCGCTCCTGTTCGAGGCTGGCGCTGATGGCTGGCTCGGTGCCGAGCAGGGCATCGTCGGGACTGGCTTTTTTGGAAAAGGCTTCGTATTGGATGGCTACCACCTCTACCGACACCTGGGCGCGGCCTGCCAGCGGAAAGCGCTCGGTAAACAAGGGGAGGGTAGGGGCCTCGTCGCCAAAACTACAATCCTCGAAACGCCATTGTTCGATGGTTTCGCCGTTGCTCAGGGCGTGGCGGTAGGGCTCGGCGGCCCAGTTCAGCGTGTGCTGAATGGAAAACGTGGATTGAGCAGATAGTGCGGTAGCACAGCACAAGGAAAAAAGTAGAAGCCGGTATTTCATCGTAAAACCAGTTTGGATGTGTTTGGTCGAATGGCGCAGCGCATGCGCCGCCGGTTGCCCGGTGTCTTGCGTTTTGCTAATCCTGAACAAATTTCGCCTGAAAAAGATGAGCCGGCGGTGACGCCAGGTGGAAAAATGCCCGCTTGTTTTCTGCTGGCAAAGGGAAAGCGGGATACATTTACTGCCATGAAAAAGATATTCCTCCTGTTTTTTGCGCTCTTGTCGCTGCGCCTGTTGGCGCAAAACGCAGCCGATACCCGGGTTTTTGAACTGCGGACCTACTACGCCGAGCCTGGCAAACTGGATGCCCTGATCGGGCGTTTCCGAAAACATACCGTCCGGTTGTTTGAAAAACACGGCATGGAAAACATCGGCTACTGGGTACCCTTGCACAACGACAACAACCAACTGCTCTACGTGCTGGCCTACCCCAGCCTGGAGGCCCGGGAGGCCGCCTGGAAGGCTTTTGGCGCCGATCCAAAATGGATCAAAGCAAAAAATAAATCCGAACGGAAGGGCAAATTGGTCAGCCGCGTCGAATCGGTCTTCCTGCGGGCTGCGGATTTTTCGCCGGGCATCGTCGCCACCACGCCCGAAACGGACCAAGTGTATGAATTGCGTACCTACACGATGTTGCCCGGCCAACTGGAGCCCCTGCTGGCGCGGTTTCGCCAGCACACAACTGTCCTTTTCGCCAAACACGGCATGACCAATGTGGCCTACTGGACCAGCATCGAAAAAGACGCCCAACAAGCCCGGCTGGTTTATTTCCTGGCACATCCTTCGGAGGCTGCCGGCCAAAAGGCCTTTGAGACCTTCGGCAAGGACCCTGCCTGGATACAAGTCAAAACGGATTCCGAACGCAACGGAAAACTTGTGGAAAAAATCGAGTCGATCTACCTCCAAGCATTGAAAATGTAAAGGCAAAAAGAGGACCTGCCGCTGCTGAAATTTGTGCCGGCCCGATTCCGGATTCCACCCATCTTTGCGTCCGAACAGCCCTGCTCATCATGGAAAGAATCAGCGTTTTTGACATCTTTAAAATAGGTATCGGCCCCTCCAGTTCGCACACGATGGGCCCCTGGCGCGCTGCGCAGCGTTTCCTTCGGGAAATCGGTCGCGACGGCGCCTTCGACCACGTTCAGGCCGTGCAGGTCGACCTCTACGGCTCCCTGGCCAAAACCGGCAAAGGCCACGGCACCGACCTGGCGGTCATCCTCGGCCTCAACGGCGACGACCCGGTGACGATCCCCGTCGACCAGGTGCAAACCAAACTGGAGCACATCCGGCACACCAAAACCCTGAACCTGGGCGGCCGGAAAGAACTGCCTTTCGACCCCGATCAGGACGTGGTGTTTCTCTTCAACGAAACCCTGCCCTACCACGCCAACGCCCTCACCTTCCGCGCGTTTTTCCGCAACGGCGCCGGCGTCAGCCAAACGTACTACTCGGTGGGCGGCGGTTTTGTGGTGAAAGAAGGCGAAGAAAACCTGGCGGCTACCGTGGTGCTGCCTTTTCCTATCGACCGCGGCGCCGACCTCTCGCGCTGGTGCCGCGAGGAAGGGCAGGCCATTCACGACGTCGTGTTTCAAAACGAACGAACCTGGCGCTCGGTCGAAGATATTCGCAGCGGCTTACTCGAAATCTGGGCCGTCATGCGCCAGTGTATTTACACCGGCTGCCATACCGACGGGGTCTTGCCCGGCGGGCTGAACGTGACGCGCCGCGCACACCCGCTCAGCCTGAAACTGCTCAAGGGGAAAACCTACGCCGATCCGGACGAGTGGATGGCCCGGATCCGCGAAGGCAACCACTCCTTTCAGCATATCCTGAAATGGGTGAGTTGTTTCGCGCTGGCGGTCAATGAAGAAAACGCCGCCTTCAGCCGCGTCGTGACGGCCCCTACCAACGGCGCCGCCGGCGTCATTCCGGCCGTGCTGATGTACTACGCTTGCTTTTGCGAAGAGTTTGACGGCGAGGACGGCATCATTCGCTTCTTGCTCACCGCCGGCGAATTCGGCAGCCTGTTCAAAAAAGGCGCCACTATTTCGGCGGCTATGGGCGGCTGCCAGGCCGAAATCGGCGTGTCGTCGGCTATGGCTGCTGGCGCCCTCACGGCTTGCCTGGGTGGCTCGGCCGGCCAGGCCATGATGGCCGCCGAAATCGCCATGGAACACCACCTGGGCATGACCTGCGACCCCATCGGCGGGCTGGTGCAGGTGCCCTGCATCGAACGCAACACGATGGGCGCCATCAAAGCCATTACTGCCTGCCAGATCGCACTGGAAAGCGACCCGGCCAAAGCCAAGGTCAGCCTCGATGCGGTCATTAAAACCATGAAAGAAACGGCCGACGATATGCACCACAAGTACAAGGAAACGGCCGATGGTGGCCTGGCTGTGCAGTTTTCGGTGGGCCTGGTGGAATGTTAAACGTTCTTGGGCAAACGGGAAAAAATAACGCTCCCGGCTGTTGCAGCCGGGAGCGTTTCATCTAAATTAAACCCATTCTATCGTAAGAAGCAACGGTGTCGGAAGTCGGTCGACCAGGACACCGGCGGGTACAAAGATCAACCCGAATGCAAGCATGCCACGGGGGGCGATGAAACAATCATGGGGGGATAAATCGCCCTGCGTTACAAACTCCCCTTTTGTTTGCGACAAAAGGCGCTCACAGACGGGCTTGCACGGGAAGACTTTTGTGCTACGTCAACACCTTCCTCTGCCTCCTATGCGCTATTTTGTGTTTTTTTTGATCCTGCTGTCCGGCCAACCCGAACGGGCATTCGCCCAAACGTCGAGCCTCAGCGCTGAACCCATGTCTCCTGTTGTTGCAGCCATGCCCGCCAAAATCGTTGCATCACCCTCCCACAAAGCGGCCACCCGCCGCACCCGGACCCTGTACCGAAATCTTCAGGCCCTGCCGCAAAAAGGATTTATGCTGGGGCACCAGGATGACCTGGCCTATGGCGTCGGCTGGAAATATGTGCCGGGCGAGTCGGACGTCAAGCGGGTAGCCGGCGATTATCCGGCGCTGTATGGCTGGGATTTGGGGCATCTCGAACTGGGCAATGCCCTCAATATCGACGAGGTGCCGTTCGATGCCATGCGCGCGTTTATCCGCGACGGCTACCGGCGGGGCGGCGTCGTCACCATCAGTTGGCACCTGCACAACCCGCAGAGCGGCGGCTCCAGTTGGGATACCACCACTGCCGTGCGGCACATCCTGCCCGGCGGCGCCAAACACGAGTTGTACCTGAGTTGGCTTAGTCGCCTGGCAGATTTTTTACAGACCCTCCGCTACAAAGGCAAGGCTATTCCGGTTTTGTTCCGGCCTTACCACGAGCATACCGGCTCCTGGTTTTGGTGGGGCGAAAAAGGCTGCACTCCCGAAGAATACAAAGCCCTTTGGCACATGACGGCCGATTACCTGCGCAATACCCGTCAACTCAACAACCTGCTGCTGGTGTATTCCACCGCTGAATTTCGCGACACTGCGCATTACCTGGAGCGCTATCCCGGCGACGAATACGTGGACATCATCGGGTTTGACTCTTACATGCGCAACCCCGAACGCAGTGAAAGCCGCGACTATTTCCTGGGCTACATCAGCGAACGCCTGGCGCTGCTCACGGCGATCGGCACCGCGCACCACAAGCCGATTTGTTTTGCCGAAACCGGGCTGGAGCAAATTCCGGTGCCGGATTGGTGGACCAAAACGCTTTGGGAAACCATCCACCAACACCCCATTGCCTACGTGCTGCTTTGGCGAAATGGCCGCCCCGACCATTATTACGTGCCCTATCCGGGGCACCCCAGCGCCGCCGATTTTCAGCAATTTGTTGCCCACGAACGGGTCTTCCTCGAAACCAAAGCGCGCGCCGCCAACCTCTACGGCACCCGGGGCTTTTGGGGCTGGCTCCTGCGCCGATAATTGAAATCAATTTTTTTACATGTCCAATACAGATTTTGAACAACGCCTGCGCGCCCTTCAGGCGGGGCACGAACAACGAATCAGCCGCCCCAACCAGCCGGTTTTGCCCGGCAACGGTATTTTCGAACGCTATGAAAACCCCGTGCTAACGGCAGCCCATACTCCCTTGTTCTGGCGCTACGACCTGAACCCCCTGACCAATCCTTACCTCCAGGAACGCTTTGGTATCAATGCGGTATTCAACGCCGGCGCCATCAAATGGCAGGGCAAATACCTGGTGTGCGCCCGGGTGGAAGGTGTGGACCGGAAGTCGTTTTTTGCTATCGCCGAAAGCCCCAACGGCGTGGATCAGTTCCGGTTTTGGGATTTTCCCGTGCAACTGCCCGAAACCGCTGAACCCGACACCAATGTGTACGATATGCGCCTGGTGGCCCACGAAGACGGCTGGATCTACGGCCTGTTTTGTACCGAACGCAAAGACCCCGCAGCGCCGACCACCGATACCTCTTCGGCAGTAGCCCAATGCGGCATCGTGCGCACCCGCGACCTCCGCGAGTGGGAGCGCCTGCCCGACCTGCGCACGCCCTCGCCCCAGCAACGCAACGTGGTGCTGCACCCCGAATTTGTACAAGGCAAATACGCGTTTTATACGCGCCCGCAAGATGGGTTCATTTCGACCGGCGCCGGCGGTGGCATCGGTTTTGGCTTGTCCGACAGCATGTCGCCCGCTGTGATCGACCAGGAGGAAATCCTGGATGAAAAACGCTACCACACCGTGTACGAGGTGAAAAACGGACAAGGCCCCGCACCGATCAAGACGGCCGAAGGCTGGTTGCACCTGGCCCACGGCGTGCGCAATACGGCTGCCGGCTTGCGCTATGTGTTGTACCTGTTCCTGACCGATTTGCAGGATTTGACCAAAATTATTTACAAACCGGCGGGCCATTTTATCGCCCCCGAAGGCCCCGAACGGGTGGGGGATGTATCCAACGTTACCTTTGCCAACGGCTGGATACTGGACGACGATGGCCAAGGGGTGTTGATCTATTACGCTTCTTCCGATACGCGCCTGCACGTCGCCAGCAGCACACTCGATCGCCTGTTGGACTATTGTAAAAACACTGCGCCCGACGGCTATCGCTCTGCTACCTCCGTGCAAACCCTCAGCGCGCTCATTCAGCGAAACCTGGATTTGGGGACGGTTTAATATTACTTTTATGCGACGTTTTCTCCTGCCTTTTCCACTGCTTTTCCTCGCCGTTCAAGTGCTCGCCGATATCCGATTACCCACTATTTTTGGCAGCCACATGGTGCTCCAGCAACAAAGCGAACTCCAGTTTTGGGGCTGGGCAGCGCCCAACGAAGAGGTACGCGTGCTCTGCTCCTGGCTGCCCGGACAAAGTTTTGATGCCCGGGCTGACCGCGCTACCTTGAAATGGGTGGTCTCCATTCCGGTGCCGGCAGCCGACCTGCTGCCGCACACCATCACGATCAAAGGCGGCTGGTTCGACCTGGTTTTGGAAAATATCCTATTTGGCGAAGTATGGCTGTGCTCGGGTCAGTCGAACATGGAGTGGCAGCCCGCCTGGGGCAACCTGACGATCAGCGAAGCCCAATACGAAGCCGCCAACGATCCCGGCCTGCGCCTCTTTTCGGTCCAACGGAGCTCGCTGCCCACGCCGCAGGACAACTGTGTGGGCCATTGGGCGCCCAGCACCCGCGCGTCGATGAGGCAGTTCAGCGCCACGGCCTATTTTTTTGGCCGGATGCTGCGCGACCGCCTCGGCGTGCCGGTGGGCCTGATCAATACTTCCTGGGGTGGTACGGCGGTCGAATCCTGGATACCCGAACCCAGCCTGAGCAGCCTGGCCGCGCAGCTCAACCGCGACGATCACCCCGTTTGGAACTACGGCCGCGCGGGCTCGCTGTACAACGGCATGATCGCGCCCTTGAAAACGCTGAAGATCAAAGGTTTCCTCTGGTACCAGGGCGAAACCAATACCTACAACCCGGAGGCCTACGCCGGTTTGCTCGCCCTCCTGGTCGCTGAATGGCGCAAGGATTTTGGCGCGGCAGCGCCGTTTTACAATGTACAAATTGCGCCATTTCAGTACGGAGCGCCCAAAATTGGGGCCCTCGTGCGCGACCAGCAGCGGCAGGCTCAGCAAAAAATAGCCAACAGCGGCCTGGTCGTCGTCAGCGACATCGGAAACATCCACGATATTCATCCGCAAAACACAGTGGACGTCGGCTACCGCCTGGCTGCCTGGGCCCTCAGCAACACCTACGGCCAGCAGGGCTTGCCAGTATCGGGGCCCTTGTACCGCGCGCATCAGGTAGGAAACGACCGGGTTCGGGTCTTTTTTGACTACGCCGACACGGGATTGCGGGCCCTGGGCGGACCGCTCCGCGATTTTGAACTGGCCGGCGCCGATCAGCAGTTTTACCCGGCCGAAGCCCGCATCGAAGGCCAGGAAGTGGTCGTTTGGACGCCGCAGGTGCCTCGGCCCGTAGCCCTGCGTTTTGCCATGGAAAATACCTCTGAGCCCAATTTGGTGAACGGCCAGGGCTTGCCGGCATCCTGTTTTCGCACCGACAACTGGCGGGTGCATTTTCCGGGCATCCGCTTTGGCCTGCAAGGCCTGTCGCCCGAAGGCCTGGCCTTGCTCCGCCTGAACTGCCCCGATCCGGATTACACCGTGCGCTACAGCACCGATGGCCGGCAGCCCGAGGTGTCGTCGCCCTTGTTGGCTCCTGGTCAGGCGCTGCCGCTGGCGCCGGGCGGCAAGTTGTTGGCCCGGGTATTCGATGCGGCGGGCACGCCCGCGCCGGCGGTCGACACGATTGTGCTCAGCCCGCACCAGGCTTTTGGCCGCACTTGTGTGTTGGGCACCAAGCCGAGTCCGCGCAAAGCGGGCAACAGCGCTGCGCTGACGCTGGTAGACGGCCGGTTTGGCGGCGCAGCGGCCGGCGACGATGCCTGGCAGGGCTTTGAGGGCAACGATGCCGAGTGGACGATCGATCTGGGGCAAATGCAAACGCTGCGCAGCATCAGCGCCGGATTTTTATCGGCTACCGCCGACCGGGCCTTTTTGCCGGTGGCGCTGGAATTTTCCATTTCGGCCGATGGCCGCGCGTTTACAAGCATCAGCCAGCAAAGCGAGCCGGTGCCCAGCGGCGATACGCCGCCACAACGCAAGGTGTACCGGGCTGCCACGACCGAAAAAGCCCGCTACGTGCGCGTCAGCGCCCGTAATATGGGGCGGATACCCGACTGGAGCAGCAGCAAAGGTGGGCCGGCCTGGATTTTTGCCGACGAGATCGTGGTGGAATGATAAGTTTGTGTTTCAATTGTGCAACAACCAAGGCCAACCATGCCCAAAACAATGCTTCTCCCGTACCGCCAGGAATTGGAACGCGAACTCGGCCACATCCTCGATTGGTGGATGAAATACGCCGTCGACCGCGAACAGGGCGGCTTTCAGGGCCGGATCGACAATGAAAATATCCCGGAGCCCGGGGCCCCGCGCGGGGTGGTGCTCAACAGCCGTATCCTCTGGACCTTTTCGGCGGCGGCCCGCGCCTGCCAAAACGAAACCTGGATGGGCGTAGCCGACCATGCCTGGCAGTATTTGCAACAACATTTTATCGACCGACGCTATGGCGGCGTGTACTGGTCGGTGGCCCCCGACGGGCAGCCGCTGAACACCCGCAAGCAGATGTATGGCCTGGCCTTTGCGTTGTACGGACTGGTGGAATATTACCGGGCCGGCGGCCCGAAAGAGGCCCTCGACGAGGGGATTGCCTTGTTTCACTGGATCGAAAAACACAGTTTTGACGGGGTTCGCGGCGGCTATTTTGAGGCCTTTGCCCGCGACGGCGCTGCCCTGACGGATTGGCGCTTGTCGGAACGCGACCGCAACGACCCCAAAACCATGAACACGCACCTGCACATCCTGGAGGCCTACGCCAACCTGTACCGGGTTTGGCCGGACCCCCTCCTGGCGCAACGCCTGCGGCATTTGATTCACGTTTTTTTGGAGCAAATTATCCACCCCTTGTCGGGGCACCTCTGTTTGTTTTTCGACACCGGCTGGGCGCCGCAATCGGACGTGATTTCCTATGGGCACGACATCGAGGCCGCCTGGCTTTTGCAGGAGGCCGCCGGGGTGCTGGGCGATCCGGTGTTGTTGCAAAAATGCCGCGACAATGCGGTCATCATGGCTACGGCTGCGGCCCGGGGGCTCGATACGACGGATGGCGGGCTGTGGTACGAAAACCATATTGCCGAAAAACACTGGTGGGTGCAGGCAGAGGCGATGGTGGGTTTCCTGAACGCCTGGCAGATCAGCGGGGAGTTGCAGTTTTTACAAAAATCGATGGGGTGCTGGCAGTTTACGCAGCGGCACTTGCTGGACAAAAACCACGGCGAGTGGTACTGGGGCGTGGATGCTCAACACCGGGTGATGCCTGGCGAGGATAAAGCGGGTTTTTGGAAATGTCCGTACCACAACGGGCGGGCTTGTTTGGAGGTGCTGGAGCGTTTGGAGGGCTAGTGCCGCATCCACTAATTGGCGCATGAATCTGACGGCCCTATTTTCCGCTCCTCTTCGTTGCTCGTCGGTTAAAATATCCCGTATTTCGCCCTTCTCGCGCCTTGGTGAGCAAAAAATATGGCTTCGCATATTCATACGCCAATTAGTGAACGCGGCACTAGTACACCACCACCTGCCGCAAATACTGCTGTTTTTCAAGATCTATTTGCAGGAAATACAGGCCCGCAGCGCTGGGCAGCGGCAGGTCGTATATTTGTTTGTTGTGGTTTTTGACGGACTCTATAAAACGGTGGATTTCGCGGCCCTGCACGTCGTAGAGCACGCCGGACAATTGAGCGCCGGCTTCGGCATAGTATTCGATCCGGGTGTTGCCCCGGGCGGGGTTGGGCAGAATGCGGGGGGCAAAAAAGCCGCTGGGCTGGTAGGTGCCGGTGTAGAGGCCCATGGTGGCGTTGTCCATCCAGTGCAGGCGCGCCAGGAGCCAGGTTCGGAGGTAGTCGAGTTCTTGTTCGTAGGTGGCGCCGACAAAATTATTGGGCCAAACCCATTCGCCCAGCACCGGCCAGCGCTGAAAATTGCGGCTGCGCGGCCCGCCGGCCAGCACGCCGGCGAGCGAGTCGATCCGAAATTCGACGGCCTGGTCGGACAGGGTTCCGGCGCGGAGTTCTTTCCAGCGTTGCTGGGCTTCGATCAGGAAATTGGTGTCTTGCCGCAGGCGTTCCCACCAGAAGGGAATGACCCAGTAGTCTTGTCCGCAGACTTGGTTAAAATCCCACATCCAGCCGTAGGTGGTTTCGCCAGAGCAGTAGTTGCAGTTGCCGAAGGCGAGGTTGAAATCCCAGACCGGGCCCATTTTGAGGCGCCCGTCGATGGAGTCGCGGTCTTTATAAAAAAAAGTGCTGAGGCGGTAGCCGTCGATGTTTTTAGCGGCTTCGTTGACCCACATGAAATTGATAAAGGTAGCCGGGTCGAGGTATTTGCGGTAGCCCGTGGCGGGGTGGGCGAAGCCGGGTGCGCGCAGGTTTTCCTCGAGGGTGTACATCCAGTTTTGGAGGTATTGTTTTTGGGCGGGCAGCAGGTCTTCGGTGCGGGGGTAGTGGTAGAGGAAGCGGATTTGCTGGTCGCTGTGGTAGGGTTTGAGGTGCGAGGTCCAGAAGCCGATCACGCTGTCGCCTTCTTCTTTGTCGAGTTTGAGGATATAGCCGCCGCTGGGGTCTTTGGCGGGGTCATTTTTTTTGAGGTCGACGCGGTTGTCGTCGCGTTTGATGCGTTCGGTGAGCAGGTAAATGCCCTGGTATTGGTTGTTGATGACCACTTCCACGAAGCGGCAGCGGGGGGCGTAGTGCATGACGCTGCCGGCCAGGGTATAGGCCAGGGCGTCGCGGATGAGGCTTTTGTCGTTGTAGTTGGAGATGAGGGCCCAGTCGCTTTCTTTGGGCATGCCGAGCAGGGGGGCGGAGACGTCGTCGCCGCTGGCGTCGCGCAGTTCGATGGCGTAGGGGAATTTGGGAAACAACTGCTGGGAGGTAGCGCCGCGCCGTTCGATGCCGACAGTGCCCTGGAATTCGTTCCAGGGGTCGTTCAGGCGGTTGAGCTGGCCCGGGCCGTTGTAGATGATGCCCATGTTGGCCGGAATCTTGGGCTCGTCGGGGATTTCCTGGGCGTTGGCGGTCAGGATGACCACGATAGGCAGGCTGGACTCGGTAAAATTGACTTGTGCCGTGGCGTGCAGGCTCCAGGCGGCCCAGAGCAGTATTCCCAAAAGACGTTTCATACCGGTAGTTTTACTGGCTAAAGAAACGGGCTTTTTAGGGAATCAGGCCCGGTTTTAATAAACGAATGTCTGTTTTGAGCGGAGACTACAGGGCGGAGATTTTTCGTCACTACTCCTTTTTATTAAAGGCTGGTAAAACATACTTCTTCAACAACTCGTCACTTGGCGACTGTGTGTTATAGTTTCCACCAGTTGTAACAGTGATCATATTTTGCTCGGGCCAGATATAAATTTTTTGCCCGCCATTTCCCTGTGCTCCGTATGTATAATACCGAACCCCCTCAGCATCGAGATATTTGTTCCACCATAGATAGCCATAGTTAACACCTTGTACGACCGATGACTTCGATAAAGACTTGTGTATCCAGTCTTTCGGTATTACTTGTTTGCCGTTCCAACGCCCTTCGTTCAGGTACAGCAACCCAAATTTTGCCATATCTCTGGAGCTTAAATAGAGTTGGCAAAACGTTTCTACACTTGATTTGTCGGGTTTGAAATTCCAGATATACTTCTTAATCCCGATTGCGTTAAACAGGTGTTCTTCGGCAAATCCGGCAAGGGTTTTTTGGGTTGTTTTTTCAATAATTCTGCCTAGTGTAATCGGGTTTCCGGAGCAATACATGCCTTTTCCACCCGCACTGTCAATCATGGGAAGGTCTAATGTAAACTTTACCCAGTCGTCGGAATTATTCATGGTCGTTTCATCGCCCACTGATTGGGGGTTGCTGACATCGCAGTCAAGACCTGTTTGGTTGGTCAAGAGATTTTTTATGGTAATATTTTTTTTGGCAACTGAGTTGTGCTCGGGGGTGTATTCCGGGAAATACGGAAGTACCAGTTCGTTTTCGCTTTTTATAAACCCTTTTTCAATAGCAATGCCTGTAAGTGCTGAAACAAAACTTTTGGTTGCGGAACGAAGTTCGTGCAGTTTGTTCCTGTCGTGTTCATAAAAATATTCTTCAAAAACGAGTTGGCCGTCTTTAATAATCAAAATACTATGCACGTTGGGGTATTCTCCCGCAATAATTTTTTGCATCATTTCTGCCAGTAAAGCCTGGTTTAGCCCTGTACGGTCTATATTTCCGGTGGCCAGGCCATCGTTGTGCTGCTCAGGCTGTTGGTAAACATAGCGGGGGTTGCCAAGCCTCGGATACCACATCTTTTTGGGAAATTTAAGAATTTTATCCAGCAAATTAAAGGTGTCGCCTCCGACAGAATACCGCACAACCTTATTTTTTTTATTCCTGAAAAATTGAATCCTGTTTTTGGTCATATCCAAAAACACGTCCTTTTCCAGGGGCGTGAGGTAGTACTTGCTTTCATTTATTATTGCATACAGCACAGTGTCTTTGGGCGAGGCTGCAATTTTCAATGTTTTTTGATTGTGGTATTCATACAAGCCTTCGTACTCTTTCAACTGTTTGTATGTGACTTTATAGTCATTCTGTGCAGAACAGCAAAATGAATAGAGGAATAGCAGGGTGAACAAAAAATTGATTTTCATGTGTTTATTGTTTTGTAACGGCTCCTGGCTTGTGAAAACACGTCATTTTGCTAAGCAAGCCGGTGCATTGTGGCATGCAGGCCCCAGGCGGCCCGTGGCAAATTCCCAAAAGACGTTTCATGCCAGTGGTTTTACTGGCTCAAGAAACGGGGAATTGGGGAGATTTATGATGGGTAGATTCTGAAATGCTGGTTTACGGCATGTGTACAATTAAAAATCTGGCTGCGGGCCCTTCGCCATTCGTTACGGATAGGATATATGTGCCGGCCGGAAGGTTCATTTGGGTAAAAGATAAGTCAAGGTGGGAAAAAGAGGTTATGAGCGAGGCGTCCTGCTGGATCAATTTTCTTCCTGATAAATCAAAAATAGCAATGGAAGCCCGTCTGTCCGGGTTCATATTGGATTGCTCAAAATCGATTCGGATATTGCCGTTTGTCGGGTTTGGATATACACGCAGACCGAAAACAGGCTGATTTGGCGATTCCGGGCCAGCTGCCCGGTCTGACGGTTGTGTTACGTTTTCATCGCCCGGGATGGTCACTGGGAAAGGCCCTTGTTGACAAAATGGATAGTCATTATTACAATCATAATGGAGGATCTCGTATCCACCACATAGAGAAGGATCGCCTTTTTCTTCGTAGTTCAATTCACAGCGCAATACAGTAGTACAATTAGATTCCCAAATTGCGCACTTACAAATGACGATTTGACTTTGGTAAATATCATCTTCCCGAACAACCACGCTTGGATCATTACTACAATACCAGCGCAAAATGCAGTCTCTCCCGACACCATCATTCATTAAAAAACCGCCTTCGACACAATCAACATCACCAGGTGGAGGCGTGCAAGCGCCGCTGTCAGCGGGGATTAATTTACCCACAGGGTGTTTAGCCAGTACCGGAAAACGAACTGGAAAATTATCAATATTGCCCGGTGCAAACAAACACCAAGTTGGGTATACACAATAGGTAATGCCTTCTATTACAATAGTTTGGGGAGTAGAATTCTTGTCTACAATTTCGATGCCTTCCAAGCCGGTCGGTATGGTCCAGGGAGAAAGCAAATTTGGCGGATTATTGTAACAAGAGATAGTTCCGCCATTACAAGGCTGTTCATCGTAAGGATTCGGGTCGGTATAGGAAAATAAATCAAACCCACCGCCATTGGTATCACAATCACCACCTACGACGTTCGTTTGACCATCCATGCCACAAGCAGCGCATTGGTAACATCTGTTTAGAACCGGGAAGAAGGGGGTGCCATAAGTATTGGACCAACTATAGCCAGGTACATTTTGCAATAAAAACTGATCTAGAAATACAAAATCAAATCCGCTGTAGTTTCCTAACGGGCCGAAGCTGCGGCATGATTTTCTCGTACAACCGCAACTATTTGTTACGGTGACACAGTAATTCCCCGGCTCGGTGATCGCTTTCACGGTTGTTCCATCCCAATTGTTTGTTGCCGCATTAAAAGTGACTGTGTTTGTCGAATTATCAGAACTCCATTGAATCGTAAACGCTGCGTTGCAGGCCGGGTCACCAATTATGGTATGGGGCAAATTCAACTCCAAATGTCCATCACGTTCATGCCAAATGCCCAAAAGATCCTCCCATCCGAAACACTCATACGCAGAGGTAAGGTCTGGTAATTCATAGGAATTGCAGCACTTTGTTTTTTGCGACTTCGATACGGTTCGACCACAATTATCCGTGATCGTTACAAAATATTCACCTTCTCCGATCGAACTTATTGATTGTCCCAAAGCTGTAAAACCATTTGGGCCCGTCCATTGGAAAGTGTACGGGGGGAAATCTGGAACGGGGACTGCTGTGAGTGAACCTGTATTGGCCCCCGCACTACAGTGCAGATTCAGGGAAAACTCAAGCTCAATCGGGCAGGAACAGGAACAATCTTTGACGACAAAACAACTGGTGATCACCTGACAGCCGTCTGATGTTTCCAGACAATACGTACCGGCATCTGCATGGGCCAGGTTTTTGTCGGTCGATACGACGTTGCCTGCTACATCGGTCCAGCGATAATACAATACCGGATTATTACCGGGGCTTACCGTCACCTGAATACTGCCATCCTTTTCGCCAGGGTAACTCGCATTTGTCAGTTTTTGTAACAAAACCACAGGTCCTGGGCCCGTGTAATCATTGCAATTTCCCAGGCTTGTCGACAATATAAAATTACAACCAAATTGATTCGTCACGGTGATGGAATAGGGTGTGTTGGAACACAGGTGTTCTATGGTGTAGCTTCCGTTTATCCCATCGACACTTTGGTTGGGCGATGCGCCCCAGGAAATCGTAAATGGACCGGCATTCCCGGTTGCTGTTATTTCCACTGCGCCATCACAACCGTGTGTGCTGGCATTAGTGATTCGGGATATTTCTATAAGAGCCTGGCTTTGGTATGGAAGAAAGAAAGTTATAAGGATAGGTAATTTGTATATTTTTTTCATTCCAGGGCTATTGATTAATATTGTTTATAGATGCAATCATTTAGGTTTTCTAAAAAAATAGAAATGTTGGGCACATTTGAACCTGATAATTCATCCAATTCTTGAATAAGCTGATTGCTCAATAGAGTTGAAATTTGTCCATTCCCATCCCAATGCCCAACAATACACTTATTCATTGCCAATTGTACCCTTGCAAACAAACTGAGCACGGAGCTTGGATATAATATTACAATTGATTTCACGAAATCTTCATTTCGAGGAATAATTATATCGCCCATATACGGATCCGTTAAAAATTCAAGCCCGTCGAATCCTGTCTTATGCTCCAGTATATAATTGAAAGCAGCTAAATCATCTTCAGGCATAGGTGGTAGGTGACAATCGATAACATTAGAAAATACCTTGAAGTCTTGGGCTATAGAGTCTGAATACATCATTATGGAAAACCGCAACTGAACGAGGCCGCCATTTTGAATTAACCCGCCAAATTTATTATTTTTGTTAAATAGAATTTGGTAAAAATCAACAACCTGCCGCCTCTCCCAACCGCTTTCAAAAGGGGTAGGAGGTTCGTCCGATAAAGTATTCCTGTTTTCATATATATTTATCCATTCAGAGGTGTCGTAATCTTTCATTTCTACAGTGCCCGTACTTGGATACAATGAATAAGTAGCACTATCACTTACAGATCCAAATTGGAGAATTACATTAAACAAGCCGAATCCGCCACGGCAGACGGTGCTATCCCTGCTTAAAGCAATTGGAATGCTTGGTTGTCCGTAGGATATGGTAGAAAAAGTGTGTATAAATATTATTGCGATATATTTCATCGTTATTATAAATTTGCTAATTTATTGGACTGAAGTTAGTTTATTGGCCAGGTGAATTATATCTGCTGCGTAAAAGATTTTTGTGGTATCCAATAAAATACTCACCGGGAAAGAAGGGTGGGCTTTTAGACATAAGCCCCATTCTTCCATCTTTGCAATTAAAAACAACACAACTTGCGCACATGCCCTTTTTATCGCCGTGAGATAACCCAAATTGATGGCCTATTTCATGTGCAACAACCCCTTCTAAGTAACTTACAGTAAACGACACATCAGTGATTGATTCATGATAAATAATTGTCATATTACCGCCTTTTATTAAAATGCAGTCTTCTGTGAATGAATTAGTCTGACCTAAGGGAACATAGTCTTCCTTTTCAGGGTCATTGTCAAACCTAGTTACATATTGCCACCCTGAAACAACATAACAACACCAGTAATTCTGCGCTTCATATATTTTTGAATATCTAAAGGTATTATAATACACACTTAGTGGCTCCAATGAATATACTTCGGGTTCATCCAAACTGCCTTTTGGAGGGTTCACGTTTCTCACAAATGGAATAGCGGATTGGTTATTGCTAAGTACGCCACCTCCATCATTAGTCACATCGATATATACATCGGCAAACGCATTCTTTGTAACATCAAACGTGGGCGGTTGAATTAGTGTAGAAACGCCTCCGTAAGGAATATTATCATCATCCGTAAGTACAATCGGGATTTTTAAATTTGATTTACCTGCCGAATTTTTCAGGATGAATTGTGCTGGTGCACCGCTGATAGTTTGTACGCAGGCGGTACAAGGGCCCGCATCAGAAATGTTTACCCCTCGGCCCTCGTAATCGGCGAGGTTTACACCCGAAGCGCCTAAATCCACAGTCACCTTAAAATCCTGTCCGGTCAGTTTTTCTATATCGAGAATTGGAAGCGGGGGCGAACTGCCTCCGGGGGCGCTCAATACGGCAGTAAGTCCGCCTAAAGTGAGGTCGGTAGGGCCATAAAAAGTAACGGCGTCGACGGTATTGTACTTGATACAGCCCCCTTTATCACAAATAACGGTAGGCGGATTCCCAACATGCACCCCGCCATCATTAAAGCGTCCGGTCCCCTTTGGGTAAGCCCCCGATCCATCGATCAATGGTTTTGTTTCATCCCATATCCACGCCCCACCGGCAGAAGCCGGCTTTGGCGCCCGAATGCCGGATATGGTTTCTACCTGTTTGATGCTCGTGCTTCCTGAATAGGACACGAAATCGGAGAAATACCCCCGAATGATCATATTGTCCTCCCAGGTCGGATTGCTCATTTGATCATATTCAATATGGAGCGTACGCCATACGGTCAGCGGCTCGGATACGAGCCGGTTGTCGATGGCCGGGCAATCGTCGGTGGAACAAACAATACTTTCAAACACGATTTTCTCTTTGTCAAATTTATCCCAGTTTCGGATCCTTTCTACAAATTCACGATCACCATAGGCCAGCAGTCATATTTTTGTAGATGCGGCCCGCAGTATTTATGGCGGTTAAATCAGCAGAGGTTAACAACTTTCCGCATGTATAACCATTCACTTCACCACGGTTATCTTGTTCCTCCTCGTACGTC
>JADLDL010000190.1 GCA_020846655.1 Saprospiraceae bacterium
CTCGGGACCGTGACAGGGCGGCATTGCTGAGTTAGGGTTAAAATGCAACAAGGCCCAGCAACTTGCTGAGCCTTGTTTTTGCGGTCCGGACGGGACTCGAACCCGCGACCTCCGCCGTGACAGGGCGGCATTCTAACCGACTGAACTACCGAACCGTGCTTGATTTTTAAGCGGGGCAAAGATACGCGAACCTTATCCGAAACTGCAAGTAGTTGTGAAAAAAAATTTAGACCATCATTTTCAAGGCGCCAAGCCGTACCTTTGTGGCGTTCCTTTGCAAAAACCTTCCGGCCCGAAAGCCGGATAAAAGCCAATTTGTCAAACTCCCATCCTGTTGACCATGGCAATGACCTTTATGGATTTTGAAAAACCCCTGGAAGCCTTGTACGAGCAGTTGGAAAAACTGAAAGAAGTAGGCGAAAAGGGCGAAGTAGACGTAACCGAAATGATCCGGGAACTGGAGTCCAAAATCCGGAAAAAACGGGAAGAAATTTTTGCCAACCTAAACGGCTGGCAAAAAGTACAACTGTCGCGCCACCCGGAGCGGCCTTATACGTTGTATTACGTCACCACTATTTGTAACAAGTTCATCGAATTGCACGGCGACCGCTGCGGCGGTGACGACCATGCTATCGTAAGCGGCCTGGCCAACCTGGATGGGCAAACGGTTGTCATTATTGGCCACCAAAAAGGGGTAAACACCAAAATGCGGCAATACCGCAATTTCGGGATGGCCAACCCCGAAGGCTACCGGAAAGCCCTGCGCCTGATGAAAATGGCTGAACGTTTCGGATTTCCGGTGGTTACCCTGATCGATACCCCCGGTGCATTTCCGGGCTTGGAAGCCGAACAACGCGGCCAAGCCGAAGCCATTGCCCGCAATCTGTTTGAAATGGCGCAGTTGAAAGTACCAATCCTTTGCTACGTCATCGGAGAGGGTGCTTCCGGCGGCGCATTAGGTATTGGCCTGGGCGACAAGGTATTCATGCTGGAATACACCTGGTACTCGGTGATTTCCCCTGAATCCTGCTCTTCCATCCTTTGGCATTCCTGGGATTACAAGGAAAAGGCCGCTGAGGCGCTCAAGCTTGATGCCGACCACATGCTCGACTTCGGCTTGATCGATGGTATCGTTACGGAGCCGTTGGGTGGCGCGCACAATGGCCCCGAAGAAATGGCCATGACCTTGAAAAAACACATACTCGGGGAATTGAATAAAATTAAAGATCAGGACCCGGAAGAACGGATACTGGCGCGGATCAATAAATACAGTAAAATGGGACATTACCGGCGCCTGAGCCCTGCTGCCGCCGGTAAGTAATAGGAAGCACCGTTTCCTTTTCACGAATTGTTTTCTCCTTATGTTAGCATCTTTTCGTGCCGCCATGCTCCGCAGATCGCTGCGGAAAGTATTGGCTTCGCAACAGCGCCGGCGCAAAATACATACCTTAAAAAGTGCCCGTAGCATCGGTATTTTGTTTGATGCTACATCGGAAAAGAACCGAAAGGAAGTACTCCAATTTGCAGCTTCGCTTGAAAAATCGGGCAAAAAAGTCCGGTTGTTGGGCTTTATTGATGGCCAAAACCCACCGGAGCAGTCGCAGTTCCCTCAATTTACACAGAAAGACCGGCACTGGACCGGCCTCCCCAAGAGCGAGGCCTTGTCGGGTTTTGTGGCCGAGTCTTTTGACGTGTTGCTCTGCCTGAACCCCGAACAGGTGTTGTTGCTCGATTGGGCCGCCGCCGCCGCTCAGGCTGCCATGAAAATTGGGACCTTTACCGAAGGCCCGAACGACTTTGATATGCTCCTCGAAACGCCGGTCGAAAAAGGCCTACGTTTCTTCGTGGATCAACTGGATCTGTACCTGAATAAAATCGTCCCCAGCAATTATGAACCTGCAGCAACGATTTAGAGGAACCGGCGTCGCACTGGTCACCCCTTTCAAAAATGGAAAAATTGACTGGGAGGACCTGGGAAAAATTCTAGAACACGTAATTGCCGGCGGCGTAGAATTTCTGGTTAGCCTGGGCACTACTGGCGAGTCCGTCACGCTCTCCGACGAGGAGCACCGCCAAATTCTGGATTTCACGATCAAAATCAACAGAGGGCGGTTGCCCCTGGTGGCGGGTGTTTTCGGCGGCAACAACACGACTGCCTTGGTAGAGAAAATTCAGGGCTTTAATTTTGACGGCATCGACGCTATTTTATCTAGCAACCCCGCCTACAACAAACCCGGTCAGGAAGGTATTTTTCAGCATTATATGGCGCTGGAAGACGTTTCGCCTGTGCCCATCATTATTTACAATGTCCCCAGCCGCACGGCTTCCAACATGAGCGCCGAAACCACCCTGCGACTGGCCAATGCCAGCGCTAAGTTTTTGGGCATCAAGGAGGCTAGCGATGATATTTATCAGGTTATGAAGATCCTGAAGGGAAAACCCAAGGATTTTCTGGTCTTGAGCGGCGATGATTTTATTACGTTGCCACTGATTGCCTCGGGAGGCGACGGTGTCATCTCAGTTATTGCCAATACGGTGCCCCGCCCATTTACAGACATGGTGCGCGCGGCGTTGCGACAAGATATGCCCACTGCCCAGATCCTGAATTTGAAATTGCTGGATTTATACCGCCTGCTCTTTATTGAAGGGAACCCCGTTGGGGTAAAAGCAGCCATGGAATTGCAAGGCCTTTGCAACAGAGACGTGCGGCTGCCCCTGGTACCCATGTCAGAAAATGGTGTACACCTGGTTATGGCAGAATTGGAAAAAGTATTGGCCTGATACGCGCCGGATGACCTGCGTTCAGCAGGTCGGTGAAAGCCAAAGTGCTGGCTTCTTCGGGTTTAGATTTGATATAGATGCCCCACCGTTTATTCCACCCAAGAGCAGGTATTTTATACCAATCATTGCTTCTTAGCGGGATAAACGATGGGGCATCTGTGGTTTAAAACTCGTCTTCATCCACCCCGTTGTCGCCAGCATGGACAGCCAGGGCACTTGGGCCTTGGCGCACCGGGCCACTTACAGCGGCTTTTTCTTTGACTTTTTGCTCAATTTCAGCGGCCATTTCGGGGTTATCGTACAAAAATTGCTTGGCAGCATCGCGGCCTTGGGCGATTTTGGCGCCATTGTAGCTGTACCAGGCGCCGCTTTTTTGAATAATTTCAAACTCAGAACCCAGGTCGATTATTTCTCCCACTTTGGAAATGCCCTGCCCGAAAACGATGTCGAAGGCAGCGACCCGGAACGGGGGCGCCAGTTTGTTTTTCACCACCTTTACTTTTACCTGGTTGCCTACCACGTTACCGTCTTTATCTTTGATCGCACCGCCGCTTTTGCGAATATCGAGGCGAACAGAAGCATAAAATTTCAGGGCGTTGCCACCCGTGGTGGTTTCTGGATTGCCGAACATGACCCCAATTTTCTCGCGCAACTGGTTGATGAAAATACAGCAGCAACCCGTACGGCCAATCGCGGCGGTCAGTTTGCGCATAGCCTGGCTCATCAAGCGGGCCTGGAGGCCCATTTTGGAATCGCCCATCTCGCCCTCGATTTCAGAACGGGGCACCAAGGCAGCAACAGAGTCGATCACAACAATATCTACAGCGCCGGACCGGATCAGGTTTTCGGCAATTTCTAACGCCTGTTCTCCATTGTCCGGCTGGCTGATCAACAAATCATTGACATTGACGCCCAGGTTTTCGGCATAAAACCGGTCAAAGGCGTGCTCTGCGTCAATAATGGCTGCAATGCCTCCTTTTTTCTGGCATTCGGCAACGGCATGGATCGCCAGGGTGGTTTTACCCGACGATTCCGGACCATAAATTTCTATAATACGGCCTTTCGGGAAACCATAGCACCCCAAAGCCATATCCAAGCCCAAGGATCCCGAAGGAATAACTTCTACTTCGACGGCTTGCTTGTCACCAAGCCGCATGATGGTGCCTTTGCCATATGTTTTATCCAGACGATCTATCGTGGCTTGTAAGGACTTGAGTTTGTTTTCTTTTTCGTTTGACATAAGCTGCGGTGTTTATTGAAACTGTCCACAAAAATAAACAAAATGTTTTTATGTAGCCATGCTTGCCTATATTTTTTTTAATTTAATATTTGTAAAACAGTGTATTATAATCTGATTTTCAAGTGCTTAAGCAATGTTTTATCTGGTAAAAAAATTCAATAAACATCACAAAAACCTTACCCCGTAGCCTTTTTTGGCGCCTGTGATTCACCAAAGCCTATTTTAGGTCGCTACCGCAGTTTCTGTAAAATCCATTTTTTGTTTTAAAATATTCAGCGTGCCGGCTAAAAACAAAGAGTTGTTGGCGATGGACACCAACAACTCTTTGCGTTCTGCTCCAGCCTGTTGTGGGCTTACAATTCCTTGCGCAAGCGCGCAACCGGGATGTTCAATTGTTCCCTGTATTTGGCCACCGTACGGCGGGCAATGTTATAGCCCTTTTTAAGCAGCAGCGATTTCAGTTTTTCATCCGACAGCGGCCGGCGCTTGTGCTCTTCCTTGATCAGGTCGGTGAGGATTTTCTTGACTTCCAGGGTCGAAACCTCTTCTCCATCCTGTGTTTGCAGGCTCTCCGAGAAGAACTCTTTGAGGCGTTTGGTACCAAATTCTGTTTGCACGTATTTAGAATTGGCTACCCTCGACACGGTGGAGATATCCAGGCCCGTAGCGTCGGCCACGTCTTTGAGGATCATCGGGCGGATTTTCTTTTGGTCGCCGCTGAGGAAAAATTCGTGCTGGTGGTCCAGAATAGCGCCCATGGTCAGCATCATGGTTTGTTGCCGTTGTTTGATGGCATCAATAAACCACTTGGCGCTGTCGATTTTTTGTTTGATAAACAAAATCGCTTCCTTCTCCTTCCGGGAAGGCCGGCGGCCGTGGCGACCGGCATGGAAGGCTTTGAGCATATCCCGGTACTGGTCGTTGATCCGAAGGTCCGGGGCATTGCGGGCATTGAGCGTGAGTTCAATTTCGCCGTCGCGGTTCATGACGATAAAATCGGGGAGGATGTAGTTGATCGTCCGGTCCGAGCGGGAAGCAAAGCCGCTGGCGGGTTTGGGGTTTAGTTTTAAAATTTCGTCTACCGCTGTTTTCAAATCTTCCTCGTCGAGGTTGAGTTGGCGGGCGAGTTTGGGGTAGTGTTTTTTGGTAAACTCATCAAAATACTGGTCGATGATCCGAATAGCCACCTGAATTCCCAATTTCTCTTCATACGACACCATGGTATCGTCTTGTTTGAGTTTGTGTCGAAGTTGCAGGAGCAAGGATTCGCGGAGGTCACGGGCGCCGATGCCGGGCGGATCAAACTGCTGCACCAGGGCAAGCATCCGGTCAATTTCTTTTTCGTCGGTAGAAATATTCTGGCTGAACAGCAAATCATCCACCATGGCTGATATGTCGCGGCGGAGGTATCCATCGTCGTCGATGGAACCAATAATTTGCATGGCAATGGCGTGCTCGCGTTCGTCTTTGAGGCGCACCAGGCCTAGTTGTTGTTCCAGGTATTCGTGAAACGTATTTTCAAAAGCAAGGGGAATGGTCTTTTCCTCTTCGTCGCCACCGTGGTCATCGCCCCGGGTTTTGTAGGTGGACGGGTCGTCTTCGATAAAATCCACGAGGTAGTCATCGAGTTCCACATCATCTTCGCGGAGCGAAACAGCGTCGTCTTCGGCGGCATAATCATCGGCAGTGTCGCGATCAATAATATCCAGGTCACTGTCGCCCGATGCTTGTTCTGCCTCCCGTTCTGCTTTTTCTTCCCGTTCAAAAAAGTCGACTTCGCCGTCTTCCAGGTCCATACTGGTCATGCCTTCCAGCAAGTCGGCTGTTTCATCGCCTTCTTCGAGGGCCGGGTTGGCCTCCAATTCTTCCTGTATGCGCTGTTCGAGGGTGGCTGTGGGGATTTGCAGCAGTTTCATGAGTTGAATCTGCTGAGGGGATAGTTTTTGCTGGAGCTTTTGGCTTAGCGTCTGCTTGTTTCCAAGAAAGGCCATAAACAATTGGGATAGAAGATTAAAAAAGAGGTTTCCGTGGGGCTATTTCAGGGGGTGCATCGGTTACGGTTCAAACGCCCCTATCAAATAGGAGGCCAAATTTACCGGAATTTCTGATCTATATCTTGTTCGAAGTAATAAAATACACAAGTCAAACTTATTATTAGTTGATTAACAACGAATTAAAATTTATCCACAACAATTCACAAAATTTTATTTTTTTTAAAAAAAATGCCGAATTAAAAAAAATTATTACCTGAACCTTTGATCTAAGCCAGTGAAGCAGCATTGGTTCAACCCCTGCCGCACCCACTGGGAAACGGGGTCCACCGGAACTTATTCCAAGCAAGAGCCGTTTCGGACAAATCTCACCTGAAGCCGACTCTTTTCACCGGCAACCACCCAAACACGCTACCTTTGTATGACCAATTTTGCAAAAACAACCAATGCTACGCCTCGCATGGCTAAAGACTGGACGATCGGCGAAAAAGCCGCCACCCTCAAAAAAGAAACGGAATACGCGGTTTTGGTCAGCGTGATCACCCCCGATGTATCCGAAACACAAGCCCATGAATACCTGGACGAACTGGAGTTCCTGGCTACCACAGCCGGAGCCGTAACGATTAAACGTTTTACACAACGCGCACAACATCCGGAGCACCGCACCTTTGTCGGCAAAGGCAAAGTCGAAGAAATTCGCCTGTACCTGGAACGCCACGAAGAGGTGAATATGGTTATTTTTGACGACGACCTGAGCGGTAAACAAACCAATAACCTGGAAGAAGCCCTTAAGGTGAAAATTGTGGACCGTTCCACACTCATCCTCGATATTTTCGCCCACCGGGCTCAAAGTGCCCAAGCCAAATCGCAGGTCGAACTGGCGCAGATGAAATACCTGTTGCCCCGCCTGCGCGGTCTTTGGACGCACTTGGAACGCCAACGAGGCGGTATCGGGATGCGCGGCCCGGGGGAAACGCAGATCGAAACCGACCGCCGACTGGTGCAATACCGGATCAAAGTGCTGGAAGAAAAACTCAAGGACATCGACCGCCAATCACAAACCCAGCGCAAAACCCGCGGCGAAATGATCCGGGTAGCCCTGGTCGGCTACACCAACGTAGGCAAAAGCACGCTCATGAATTTGTTGAGCAAATCGGAGGTGCTGGCCGAAAACAAACTGTTTGCTACCCTCGATACCACGGTACGCAAAGTGGTGTTTGGACAACTGCCCTTCCTCTTGTCCGATACGGTCGGGTTTATCCGAAAACTGCCGCACCACCTCGTGGAAAGTTTTAAAAGCACACTGGACGAAGTGCGGGAATGCGACATTCTGTTGCACATCGTAGACGTGGCCCATCCACAGTTTGAAGACCACGTGCGTACGGTACAGAAAACGCTTCAGGAGATCGGCGCCGGCGAAAAGCCCACCCTGATGGTGCTCAATAAAATGGATTTGTACCGGGAGCGGTATTTTGATGATCTGCTGGACACCGATACCCGCGCCGACCTGGAAGTAGAGTTGAAACAGCGCCTGCTGCACACCTACGGCGAAAATGTGTTTATTTCCGCCCACACGAAAGAAGGTATGGATGATTTGCGGGAGCGCATGACCCGTTTGATCAAAGAATCCTACGTGATTCGCTACCCGCACCAGGTAAAAGGCTGGTAAGCATACTTCTCAGCCCGTAAAAAAATGCCCCTTCCGTTCGACATGGAGGGGGCATTTTTTTGAGACAAACAGCCGCTTATAGCACCGAATATTCTTCGAACGGCAATTTGTCCGGATAGTCTGTGGTGAAATGCAGGCCCCGGCTTTCCCGGCGGTGCGCGGCGGAGCGGGTAATCAGGTATGCTATGGTGATCAGGTTGCGCAATTCCATCAATTGCGGACTGATCGTAGTGTTGCGGTACAGTTCTTCCGTTTCCTGGTACAACAGAAACAAGCGGTCGAGCGCGCGTTTTAAGCGCACATTTGAACGGACAATACCCACATAATACGACATCACATCTTTCAACTCTTTGATACTCTGTGTAATAAGTACCATTTCCTTGGGATCGGTGGTGCCTTCAGCGTTCCAATCCGGTACATTGTCCTGAAAATTCCAATCTTCGAGTTTGTCCTGGATATCGAGGTAGATGCGGTGTGCAAAAACCATTGCTTCGAGCAAGGAATTAGAGGCCAGCCGGTTGGCGCCGTGCAAGCCGGTAGAGGAGCATTCGCCGGCGGCATACAAACGCATAATGCTGCTGCGGCCGTGCTCGTCCACCCAAATGCCACCACACATGTAGTGGCAGGCCGGCACTACCGGAATTAAATCTTTCATCGGGTCGATCCCCTGCGACAGGCATTTGTCGTAAATGGTGGGGAAGTGGGCCGTAAAGGCGGCTTTGTCCAGGTGCCGGCAATCGAGGTACATACAATCGGTACCGCGTTTTTTCATTTCAGAGTCAATCGCCCGCGCCACAATATCACGCGGGGCGAGGGAGAGTCGCTCGTCGTACAGATGCATGAATTCTTCGCCTTCGGCACTTTTCAGGATCGCCCCGAAGCCACGCACGGCTTCGGATACCAAGAAGGAGGGGTTTTCGCCAGCCGGGTTGTACAAGGAAGTCGGGTGGAACTGCACAAACTCCATATTTTCCACGCGGCCTTTGGCCCGGTAGGTCATCGCTATTCCATCGCCGGAAGCGATCACCGGGTTGGTGGTGGATTTGTACACTTGTCCTGCGCCGCCCGTACAAACAACCGTTACCCGGGACAGGATCGTATCAATTTCATGGTTTTGTTTGTTCAGGGCATAGCAGCCGAAACATTCGATACCCGGCGTCACCCGGATAACCATACGGCCCAAGTGGTGTTGGGTAATCAGGTCGAGGGCAAAATAATGCTCCAGTACTTCAATATTCGGATAGCGTTGGGCTTCCTCCATGATGGTACGCTGCATTTCCCAGCCGGTCAGGTCTTTATAGTGCAGGATACGGTGTTCGGAATGCCCGCCTTCCCGCGCCAGGTCATAGCTGCCGGAACCTTTTTCTTTATCGAAGCGGGCGCCCCACTCGATCAATTCCTGGACGCGTTGCGGTCCTTCTTGTACCACGATTTCTACCACCTCGCGTTTGCAAAGGCCATCGCCGGCATCCAGGGTATCTTCAACGTGTTTGAGGTAGTTGTCGTTTTCTTTATCCCAAACAGCAGCCACGCCACCTTGGGCATAGCGGGTATTGCTTTCGCCTTCCACTGTTTTGGTCAGCACCAACACCCGTCGAGCGGGATTGGCTTTCGCCGTTTTAATAGCCAGGGTGAGGCCGGCAATGCCGGAACCCAGAATAAGAACATCAGTTTGAATACGCGCCATGGATCAATTGTTCATCATTTGCCAAAACCATAGGCCAGGCTAAGGGTCCAGGCGGAGTTTTTTAAATCGCCCAGGTAGTCGTTGACGGATTGTGATTTACCTACGCCTTTCAAACCTCGGGCAATCCTGAAATGGATACCCAGGTTGCCCAGGTCAATACCCAGGCCGGCGTGCCAGCCATAGTCCAGTTTTTCGAGAGTGCTTTTGTCAAACTCAACGGGATTTCCTTGTTCGTCTTTGAACTCGCCTTTGGAATTGGCCAAAAAACTGGCATTCAGGCCGGCGTGGAGGTTAAGGATGCTCAGGTTGTATTCCAACGAGAGCGGCAGTTCGATGTAGGCAAATTTCAGGGAGGAGGTAAAACTGTCCAATTGGTAATTGGCGCCTTTGGTGGCAAGCAGGAGTTCGGGGCGCAGGGAAAAGTGGCTGCTTCCGAGTGGCATTTTGACAAAAACACCGCCGGTTAGTCCGATCCGGCCGTCGCGGTTTTGCGCATTGGCATCGTCATAGAGGTTGGTGCCATTGACACCCAGTTTTAGTCCGAATTTAGCATGGTCGTCCAGCATTTGTGCCTGGACGCTGAGCCCGGCCAACAACAGTAGTGCCAGGCTCAGGAAATGGCGGATATTACAAGGTAAGGTATGCATAAGTATGTTTTTTGAATTACCAGTGAACAAGGCGCAGTTAGAAATGAGCCATACAGGGCTAAAAGCCAAGAGCCGGTGGTTCTTACGTCCCCCCGGCTCCTGATATTGTTTCAACAGGTTAATTAATCGATTCTTCTTCCGGATTTTCTGCTTCCGGCATCTCGATCTCATCCCCGTCCTCATGTTTTTTACCGGTCGAAGGGTGTCCGGTAAAATGTTTGAGCATCACGATCTCGCGTTGGGTCAATTCGCGGAAAGATCCCCGGGGCAGTTCCCTTTTGGTAAGGCCTGCAAAATAAAAACGGTCGAGTTTGCGCACGCTGTAGCCCAGGGCTTCAAACAGGCGGCGTACGACGCGGTTGCGGCCTTCTACGATTTCAAGTTCGATGACATCGTGATTGGGTTGTTCTTCCGAATAGCGAACCCAGTTTACATGGAGGACGCCGTCTTCCAATTCAACGCCTTTTTCGATCCGTTCGAAATCGGCCTTGCCCAAGGGGCGATCGATACCGATCCGGTATTGCTTTTGAATCTGATGGCTCGGGTGCGTCAATTTGGCGGCCAGGTCTCCATCGTTGGTGATCAACAGTAGCCCTGTCGTGTCGCGGTCGAGGCGCCCGACGGGGTAGAGCCGTTCCGGATAAGCGGGATCCACAATATCGAGCACAGTGGCCCGGCCACGATCATCGTCGGTGGTGGTAATTACGCCTTTGGGTTTGTTCAACAGCACATACACTTTGCGCTCCTGAATTTGCACTGGCTCGCCATTGCACAGGATCACATCCCCGGGTTGAATCCGGTAGTAGGGCTCCAGTTTGACTTCGCCATTTACGGTGACAACTCCCTGTTCGATGAATTCCACCGCTTTGCGGCGGGATGCAATGCCACAATGGGCCAAATATTTATTGAGCGGCATTTCCTCTCCGGTTGGCAACGCGGGTTTGGGCTTGCGCTCTACATAGAATTCGTCTTTTTTGCCGAATGGTTTTTTACCGAACGGTTTTTTGCCAAAACCGCCGCCGCCACTTCGATTGAAGGGCTTGCGTTCGTATCCGCCGCCACCGCCTTGGCTGCGGTCTTGCCAGGGTTTGCGCTCACCACCACCTTCTCCACGGTCTTGCCAGGGCTTGCGTTCGTATCCGCCACCGCCGCTTTGACTGCGGTCTTGCCAGGGTTTGCGTTCGCCGCCACCTTGACTGCGGTCTTGCCAGGGTTTGCGCTCACCACCACCTTCTCCACGATCCTGCCAGGGTTTGCGTTCGCCGCCGCCGTCTCCACGATCCTGCAAGGGTTTGCGCTCGCCGCCGCCTTGACTGCGGTCCTGCCAGGGTTTGCGTTCGCCGCCACCTTGACTGCGGTCCTGCCAGGGTTTGCGCTCGCCACCACCTTGACTGCGGTCCTGCCAGGGTTTGCGTTCACCACCACCTTCTCCACGGTCCTGCCAGGGTTTGCGCTCGCCACCACTGCCTTGACTGCGGTCTTGCCAAGGTTTGCGTTCGTATCCACCACTGCCTTGGCTGCGGTCTTGCCAGGGTTTGCGTTCGTATCCGCCGCCGCCTTGACTACGGTCTTGCCAGGGTTTACGTTCTTCGTTTGGGGTTTCTTGGTTTCTGTCTTGTGGGGTGTTGCGTTCCTGATCATCATGATTCTCCCGATTGTTTTCATCGTTAGAATCGTACGTGTTGGATCGCTCTTTCAGCGAATTCTCCGAGCCCGGCTTTGTGATGCGCGGACGGCGTTTTTTCTCTTCCATTGAGGCGGCTTTGTGAAAATGTAAATTTTGTAAAGGTGAGTTATTTCGACGGCACAAAAATGCAGCTAATTCGTTCACCGCGCTACTGTTGGCGGGCTGTAAATCTGATTTACTGGATATGGCCAAGGATCATTCCACCTAAGCGATTGATTTTTAAAAATGTCTTTTCTATTAACTTATCAAATATAACAAAAATTTTATCAGAATGCAAAAAGCCCATGCAATTTAGACAACTGCATGGGCTTCGCTGAATTGAGCTTGGATGTTTAATTGGCTTTAAGCCACTTTACAAGCAGATGTCTGCCATTTTCAGTGAATATGCTGAAGGCATACCACCCGGAAGGTAGCGTACTAACGTCGATGCCCGAAGATACTTCGGTAGGTTCCAGGGTTTGAACGAGTTGGCCACGCAAATTAATGATCTGAACAGCAATAGCTTGTGTGTTCGACATTTCGAGCCGGACCCTGTTGAATGCCGGGTTGGGTATGACCCGCACCTGAAGTTGGTCAGCGGGTTCTTGGGTAGCTACCGTGTTGTCGATGGTAACCGACGGCAAGGTGGCTGTACAACCATCCGGGCCTGTGACTACCAGGGTGTATACCCCGGCCTTCAGGCCACTCAAATCTTCCGAGGAAGCAAAGGTTTGCCCATCTTTTTTCCACTCAAAGGTATAGCCGCTACCACTGCCACCGCCGACGGAGATATTGATCGTACCTACGCCAGTATTGCCAATATCCGGAGTGATTCCATCCAGTGTAATTTCAATGGGTGGCGCCACTTTTACACTGAAAAAACAAGAAGCCGAATTTCCGGACACATCGCTCACCTGAAATACTTGTACTGTTTCGCCAACAGGAAAAACAGAACCGCTCGGCAGCCCTGATATCAATTGCGCTTGTGCGCCGGCCAAACTGCAATTGTCTGACACAGCTGGCAATGGATACTCCACCAATGCACCGGAGCAGGCTGTAATTGAGGTGCTTGGGCAACTTATCTGCGGCGGCGCAGTGTCCATGGAATTGATTGTCACAGAATTAACAACCGTACAAGCGTTGGCGTCCGTTACACTGAAAACATAGGTGCCTACACCCAGGTTTTGGCCATTGGAACTATTGGGCCAAGACACGGTATAAGGTGCGGTTCCTCCCGCGACCTCCACTGTTGCCTGGCCGTCCATACTTTCCGGGCAGGCCACATGAGTTACATTGGTCGCCGAAGCAAGCAGGGGGGCAGGAGCGGTGATGGTGGTAGTGGTAATGAATACGCAACCCACGGCATCCATCAGGGTAACAGAATAGGTTCCTGCGGAGAGTTCGTTGGCGGTTGCAGTCGTTGATCCACTTGACCAGTTGTAGGATACAGGTAGAGCGGCAGCCACCGGTACGGCGGTTGCTTGTCCGTTGTTGCCGCCGGCACAACTAACATTTACAGAGGAAACACTTGCCGACAAGGCACAATTGAAGGCCGCTACTACTACGGATTGGGTATTGGTGCAACCGTTTGCATCGGCAACAATAACGGTATAGGTGGCTGGCGCCAACCCCGAAATACTTGGAGTGGTGGCCATATTGCTCCATAGGTAGGTATAAGAGGCCGTTCCGCCAGTGGGCTGGGCACTTGCTGTACCGTCGTTTTGGCCTACGCCGGTTTGGTTGGTGGCTGTAGCATTGACGAGCAGCGGCGCTGGTTGGGTGATACTAACCGACAGTTCTGCCGGACAATTGTTGGCATCTGTGACCATCACCGTAAACGTGCCTGGTGCCAATCCAGTCACTGTTGGCGTCGATCCGCCATTTGACCAGGCATATACCACCGGCATGGCAGCGCCGGTTACATTTACCGTAGCAGAACCATTATTAGCGCCGTTACAACTGACGTTGCTGGCGGAAATACCTGCTGCCAGCGTACAATTGAAACTGTTGACGGTCACCGTCTGTACCGCCGAGCAGGCATTGGCATCCTGTACTGAAACGGTATAACTACCCGGCGCCAAACCCGTAATGGTTGCCGAGGTGCCGCCGCTACTCCAGACAAAACTATAGGGAGCCGTGCCTCCGGAGGGAGCGGCAGTGGCGGTTCCATCCGTTGCACCGGCTGACGTGACCGACGTGGCAGATGCATTGGAGGCCAATACATCCGGTTGGGTGACGGAAGCCGTGGCTGTAGCTGTACAATTTTCACTGTCCGTAATGGATACAATATAGGTACCGGCAGCGAGATTGCTGGCCGTAGCCGTATTGACGCCACTCGACCAAGCGTAGGTATAAGTGCCCGCGCCACCGCCACCCGTGGCAGTGAGCGCTCCATTGGAACCGCCGTTACAACTCACATTACTGGTATTGCTTATACCTGCAGTGACTGCCGGGGTTTGTGCAACCGCCGTACTGGTCGGTGAGGTGCAGCCGTTTGTTTGATTGGTAACAATCAAATTATACGTGCCAACGGCATTGACTGTTGGCGTGAGGGTGTTGGCGCCACTTACCATATTTCCAGTAGGGGTTGTCCACAGGTACATGAAGTTAGCCCCTTGTGAAGACCCGGTGCCGTTCAGTTGGATGGATGCTGTGTTGCAATTCAGGTTTCCGGGAGTAATGGCGCTGGCCACAGGAGCGGTAATATTCTGGGTGACCGTAGCCACAGCCGACGCGGTGCATCCATTGGAATTATCTGCTACAACCAAGGTGTATGAGCCCGGTACGGTTACCACAGGGTTTTGTGCTGTAGATACGAAGCCGCCGGGCCCCGTCCAGCCAAATATGGATGTGCCGGCATTGGAGCTCGCATTGAGTTGTGCATTAGTTACTGTGCACGTCAGTTGGCCGCCTGTAGCAGAAATTACAGGTGCTGTCGTGTTGGATATGACGGCTGCTGTTGCCGTTGCGGTACAGCCGTTGGCTGGGTTTTGGACCGTCACCGTGTAGGTACCTTCTGCCGTTACTGTTGGGTTTTGCAGAACCGATGTATAGCCATTCGGCCCAACCCAGGCATAGGTAGCGCCGGGGGTAGTGGAAGTAGCGTTCAGGGCAAGCGAAGTAACCAAACAGTTGAGGGTACCGCCGTTTGCGGCAGCCGAAGGCGCTGTAATATTTTGTGTGACCGTTGCACTTGCCGTCGAAGAACAGCCGGAAGCCATATTCGTCACTACAACTGTATAAGTTCCTGGTATTGTGACAATTGGGTTTTGTAGAGGAGAAACAAACCCGCCCGGCCCGATCCAACTAAACTGGGGAGTACTGGCATTCGTGGTTACTGAAATGGTCCCGGATGGATTGGTACAGGTCAACTGGGTTCCGGAAGCCGTGGCCGTTGGCGGCTGCGCCGAGCTAGTTACGTTGGTAGACGCAGTAGACGTACAGCCATTGTTGTTGTTCGTCACCGTTAGCGTATAGGTACCGGCGGCATTAACAATTGGCGAAAGCGTTGTAGATCCGGAGACAATGTTACCGCCATTGGAAGCTACCCATAAATAGGTATAAAGGGTTCCTGTCGACGAGCCGGCGCCACTCAACTGAACGGTAGATTGCCCACAGGAAATAGTAGCATTGGGCGTTGCCGTTGCTACCGGTGGCGTTAAATTACTGGTAACATTGACTGAGGCGATCTTCGTACATCCGTTGGCATCGGTTGCTGTTACCGAATTGCTCCCCGGGGTAGTTAGGTCAGCCACATTGCCTACGGTACCATTGGACCAGACATAGGTGTACGGCCCGGTGCCACCTGTCGCATTAGCCGTCCCTGTAACTGAGGTGTTAATACAATTCAGTACACCAGAAGCGGTGGCCGTTGCATTCAAAACGGGGGGCGCAGTTATTACAGCGGTAGCGGTTGCAGTGCCGGTACTGCTGGCGCCCGTTACCGTAACGGTATACGTACCGGCAGCAAGGTTGATGGCCGTAGCCGTGTTCTGGCCATTCGACCACAAATAGGTGTACGGCGCAATGCCGCCGCCGCCTTCTGCTGTTGCACTACCCGTATTCACACCATTGCACAAAAGGTTGCTGGTGCTGGTGATTGAGGCTGAAACAGGAGGAGCACCATTGAACCCATAGGTTTCTGAAAAACTAATCGCATAATCCCCGGAATCGTTGTTGTTGTTGTTCACCAGGTTGCCAATAAAATAAAATTTTATGGTGTTCCCGGCAGCCGTTACAGGCGATTTCCAGGTGAAATTCCAAGTAGCCGAACCACCACTGAACACTTTCGCGCCGCGTTGTTCCAGGTATTCCCGGCCGCCAAAAAATTCGGTTCCGGATTGTGCATTGCTTGCGGTCAAATCGCCCGCATTCGCATTAGTGCCGTTGACAGCCACCAACTGAAATCCTGCTCGCACCGGGGAGCCCGCTGTAGGGGTTACCGTTATGGTTAGGGGGTAGGTGGTATTGGGTTCCACTGTACCGGGCATTCCATCTACGGTCACCGTTCCATCAAAGCCATTCGCGTTTCCGGTGTGGCAGTTGTTACAATGTCCATCAAAAGGAGCACCTGTACGGCCAGTCGGAGGGTTGCTGGCATTGGCCAGCCAAACAAGCACACCCAGGATTAAACCAGTTAATCGAAGAAGACGGGAATTGTACATTAGACGCATGTGTGGTTGATCATCATTTTTATGAGCGAAAAAATAGATAGCAATTAACGATTTAAATGTAGGTACAACAGAGTGTTACTTTTTAAAAAATGAACTCCTCCAATTTGCAAACTAATGGCGAAGTGCTAGAAAAGAACAAGTCACCTACTAAACCAGGTCAGGTGCTCCATCGCAAGCCTTTTTTATAGATGAATTTCCTTTATGCCATAAATATGCATTGATAAAACACTTATCTTCGCATAGCGAACTTTCGCTATTTTATTTCTCTACCAAATAATACGTTCAGCATTATGCTCCATACGCATATACGTAAAGTAGCCGTTCTCGGTTCTGGGTTGATGGGCACCGGTATTGCCGCACACCTGGCTGGCTGTGGCCTGGAGGTTCTTCTCCTTGATATTCTACCTCCCGATTTGTCCGACGCCGACGCTAAAAATCCCACAGCGCGCAATCGAATCGGCAACACCGCCTTGCAGGCCGCCCTTAAAGCGAAGCCAGCCCCATTTTTCGACAATAAATTTGCCTCTCGCATCGAAGTCGGCAATTTTGAAGACGATTTTGCCCGAATAAAGGATTGTGATTGGATTATCGAAGTGGTGGTGGAACGCCTGGATGTAAAAAAACAGGTGTTCGCAAAAGTGGAGCAATACCGTACTAAGGGTACGCTCGTCAGTTCCAATACCTCCGGCATCCCGATACGCCTGATGACTGAGGGCTGCAGCGATGACTTTAAAAAACATTTTCTGGGCACTCACTTTTTCAACCCCGCCCGGTACATGCGTTTGTTGGAAATTATTCCCACAACGGATACCGATCCGGCGGTAACTGATTTCTTCCTGCACTTTGGGGATGTTATTTTAGGGAAGCAAACGGTGCTTTGTAAAGACACTCCGGCATTTATAGCCAACCGGGTAGGGGTATATG
The DNA here is from genome assembly GCA_020846655.1 of Saprospiraceae bacterium. GTDB lineage: Bacteria > Bacteroidota > Bacteroidia > Chitinophagales > Saprospiraceae > M3007. The sequence continues at coordinate 17,279 of JADLDL010000190.1, forward strand.
CCATGGCCAAAATATTTCAGTTGACACATGAAATAGGGCTTGACATTGCTACCGTCGATACGCTTACCGGGCCAGCCATTGGCCGCCCTAAAACCGGCACCTTTCGCTTAGGTGATTTGGTGGGTATGGACACGGCAGTACACGTCATCAACGGCATGCGCCAAAACTGTCCGGATGACGAACAAATCGGCGCTTTTGAAATCCCCCGGTTTCTTCAATTCCTGATCGACAACAAATTTTATGGCAACAAATCCGGCAAAGGGTTTTACCAAAAAACTGCCGAAAAAGATGCCAAAGGCCGACCGGTTGTTTGGGCCTTAAACCTGGAAACCCTTGAATACGGCCCTTCACAAAAAGAGAAATTGCCGATTCTTGAAACCCTCAAACAAATCGACGAATTGCCCCGGCGGATGAAAGCGATCTTTAAAGGCGCGGACAAAGGCGCCGAATTGCTGCAACGCTCGTTCCTTGGCTTGTTCGCATACGCCGCCAACCGGGTGCCCGAAATTAGCAATACTATCTATGCAATTGATGACGCGCTTCGCGCCGGCTTTGCCTGGGAAAAAGGTCCCTTTGAATATTGGGACATGATCGGGGTTGCCGAGGCCGTTCAGGCGGCAGAGGGCCGGGGAGAAAAAATTGCAGATTGGGTGAAGGAAATGCTGGCCGCCGGCCATACCAGTTTTTACAAATCAGAGGCCGGCAAACGCTTGTGCTACCACCCGGCCACCCGCGCGTACGAACCCTTGCCCGGCGGAGAATCGGTTGTTTTATTGGATGCGTACCGCGATAAAAAACCCGTGTATCAAAACGCGGAAGTCACCTTGCATGATATTGGCGACGGCGTGCTGTGCCTGGAGTTTCATTCCAAAATGAATGCTATTGGAGAAGGCATTTTACGCGGCTTGCAGGAAAGTGTCCGGATTGCAGAAGAGGAAGGTTGGAAAGGCCTTGTCATCGGCAACAACGCCCAAAATTTCACGGTAGGGGCCAACCTGATGATGATCGCCATGATGGCTTATCAGCAGGAATGGGATGAACTGAACATGGCCGTTAACCTCTTCCAACAAACCTCGATGCGCCTTCGGTACTCGGCGGTGCCGGTCGTCATGGCTACTCAGGGATATGTCTTTGGCGGTGGCTGCGAATTTGCCATGCACTGCGACGGAGTCGTTGCAGCGGCCGAAAGTTATATCGGCTTGGTAGAAGTAGGCGTTGGTCTGATTCCCGGCGGTGCCGGCACAAAGGAGTTTGCCGTCCGGGCCTCCGATGCCTACAGCCGGGAAGGCGATGTGCAAATTCCGACGCTTATTGAAAAATTCAAAACCATCGCGACAGCCCAGGTGGCAACATCGGCGCATGAAGCCTTTTCTTATGGATACCTGCTCCGGCAAAAAGACCAGGTAGTGCCCAACACGGCCCGAAATATTGCCGAGGCCAAATCCAGAGTACTGGAAATGAGCGAGGCGTATGTGCGGCCCATTCCACGAAAGGATATTTATGTGCTTGGGCGTACTGGTTTAGGCGCCTTGTATATCGCAGCACACTCGCTCAAACTTGGCAATTATGCTTCGGAGCACGACATTAAAATTGCGCATAAAATTGCTTGGGTGCTTTGCGGCGGCGACCTCACCAGCCCGCAGCAGGTCTCCGAACAATACCTGCTCGATCTGGAACGAGAAGCCTTCCTCAGTTTGTGTGGTGAACAGAAAACGCTCGAACGTGTTCAATTCATGCTGGAAAACGGAAAGCCACTCAGAAACTAGATGGCTGAAACATTGCCGTGCCATTTGAATCGCGCACGTTCCATCCTTTTGACCACATTAAAATATTACTAAAATGGAAGCCTATATTATTTCAGGATATCGAACCGCCGTTGGCAAAGCCGGTAAAGGCGGTTTTAAAAGTACTCGCCCGGACGACCTGGCTATCGCAGTCATTCAACAGTTGATCAAAAATACACCTGGCTTGGAACCCGGCATGGTCGATGACGTACTGGTCGGTTGTGCCAACCCGGAAGGGGAGCAAGGACTTCAAATTGGACGTTTGATCGCCGTACGGGCCCTGGGCAAAGATGTGCCGGGCATGACCGTCAACCGGTATTGCGCCTCCGGACTCGAAACCATCAGCATTGCAGTGGCAAAAATCCGTGCAGGGATGGGCCACTGCTACATTGCCGGCGGTGCGGAAAGCATGAGCCTGATCCCGATGACGGGATACAAACTGGCTCCAAACTACAACATTGCCGCCAATACGCCCGACTATCTGGTTGGCATGGGCTTGACCGCCGAAGCGGTAGCCAGCAAATACGGTATCAGTCGGGAGGCTGCTGACACCTTTTCAACAGCCTCGCATGCCAAAGCAGGTGCTGCCATTGAAAGCGGAAAATTCACAGATGAGATTGTGCCCATTGCCGTAAAGGAAGTTTGGGTGGAAAACGACAAACGCAAGGAACGGGACTTCGTCGTACAAACAGATGAAGGCGTACGCCGCGACACTTCCGTGGAGGGCTTATCCAAACTCAAGCCGGCCTTTGCCAATGGCGGCACGGTCACGGCCGGCAACGCTTCGCAGACCTCGGACGGTGCAGCCTTCACGTTGGTTATGTCCGAAGAACTGATGAAAAGCCTGGGTTTAGAACCGGTAGCCCGTTTGGTGGCTTGCGCGGTAGCCGGGGTAGATCCCTTGTACATGGGTATTGGCCCCGTGGCAGCGATACCAAAAGTTTTGAAACAAGCAGGGCTTCAACTCCGGCAAATTGAGCAAATTGAGTTGAACGAAGCCTTCGCAGCCCAAGCCTTGGCAGTGATTCAAGAGGCTGGCCTGGACCCTGCGGTGGTCAATGTAAACGGGGGAGCCATTGCCTTAGGGCATCCATTGGGTTGTACCGGCGCCAAACTAAGCGTGCAATTGCTAAATGAAATGCGCCGCCGAAACCAACGCTATGGTATGGTGACGGCTTGTGTTGGCGGTGGTCAGGGGATTGCCGGGATATATGAGCGACTCAATTAATTCAAGCAGATAGCACCCCAGATGAAGGGCTGTTTTCGTTACTAGTCGACGGAAGCAGCCCTTTTTTGTATCCTGCCAATTTCCTTCCGCTTGGCCTCAACATGAGCCATTGGCCTTTCCTACCTTTACTTTCGAATTTATTCCTTGCCCATGCACAAACTTATTTTATTCCTTTTTCCGCTGTTCTGCCCCTTTATTTTACCTGCTCAGCAGGACTATTTCCAACTGGAAAAAATGCCGGAATTCATCAATTCCGAGTTCGATGAAATCACTCCCGTTCCAAGCCGGGATGGCAACACCTTGTATTTTACCAGGGTAGCGTATCCCGAGTTTAATCGCTACCTTTTTCTGGACAGCATCGATTTGTATCAAAAATACCCCCGGGAGAAATACGATCGAATACTCCGTAACATTTACAGCGAACTAAGCGGCAAGCCGGTGCAAGACCCGGCAGGCTCGGGGTTTAATCAAGATGTATGGGTAGCAGAAGCAGACTCCTTTAAATTCTGGTTTCTAGCCCACCCCACAGAACCCTTGAACAATGCTTTGCCCAATAGCATCGTAGCGATCACGCCCGATCCGAATGCCTTTTACTGCATCAATCAATTTTCGGAAAAAGGGGACATGACAAAAGGGTTTTCACTCATCCGGCGCATCGACAGTCTGTGGTCCTTCCCTACCCCAGTTGACATTGAAGAATATTACACCATTACTTCCGATGTAAACCTAACCATGAGTTTTGATGGAAAAATTCTGATTTTATCCGCTGTTCGCTACGACTCCAAAGACATGGACCTTTTCGTTTGTTTTCGAAAAGGAGAAAACAAATGGAGTGCTCCGCAGCACCTGGGCAACGTAGTAAACTCTGACAAACGGGAAACAACACCCTTTCTTTCTGAGGACAACACCACCCTCTTCTTCTCTTCCAACCGCTGGCAAAGCACAGGCGGCAACGATATTTTCATGTGCAAACGCCTGGATGATTCCTGGAAAAACTGGACGGTACCTGAGCCCTTGGTCGCTCCCATCAATTCGCCTTCCGACGAAAGCCAGCCCTATTTCAACATGACCTCAGGGTATGTGTACTTTACCTCCCGCCGAGATGGAAACAGCGACATTTTTCGGGTACGGATCGCCCCACCCCAACCGACAGAGTTGGCCATTAGAGGCCGGATACTCAATCGAAAAACCAACGAAGTGGTAGCCAACGCGACCGTACAATACGGCACCAGCGACGCCTCGCCCAATAGTATTTCCACGAGCACGGGCTTCTTTACCTTGAAAATCCCCAAGGGGGTTGCCTTTGATCTGACCCCTGAAAAGAGCGCCTTTGCCGGAGAAACCACCCAGGTGCTATTTCGCCGCGACTACTATTTTTTCCAGGACTACTATCAGATTGATCTTTGGCTAAACCCGCTGGAAGTAAACGACAAAATAGAATTGCGGCCCATTTATTTCCAACAATCCAAAGCCATTATCCTGGAAAGTTCCTTCTCTGAATTGGAACGCCTGGCCCGAATCCTGACAGAAAACCCAAGGCTTGAAATCCGAATTGAAGGCCATACCGATAATATCGGAAAAGCCGAGGACCTTCTCCGCCTATCGGAAGAACGCGCCAATGCCATCCGGGATTTTTTAAAAGACAAAGGCATCAACGTATCGCGAATCCAAACCATTGGGCATGGCCCCAAGCACCCTATTAGCGACAACAGTTCTGACGAGCAACGCGCACAAAACCGGCGCGTCGAAGTGCGCATCACTAAAATATAAACTGCGATTGTTCCACGTGGAACATCACTTTTTCACCTTCCTCTCCTACCATGCAAGTCTACAGCACGAACACCCCTACCCTCCGGACGAACCTGCGGGAAGCCATTTTTGAAGGCCTCCCGCCCGACAACGGCCTGTACATGCCGGTCCAAATTCCACAACTCCCCGCTTCATTTATTGAAGACCTGGACCGATACAGTTTTCAAGACATCGCCTTCGAAGTGGCGCATGCGCTGATTGGCGACGAGATTCCGGAAAGCGATCTGCGCTTGATTATCCAACAAGCCATTTCATTTCCGGCACCCGTAGTCTCACTAAATGAACATACCCACATTCTGGAACTGTTCCATGGCCCCTCGCTTGCCTTCAAAGATTTTGGCGCGCGGTTCATGGCACAAACCATGTCGTATTTCAATGCCGGCGAAAACAAAGATCTAACCATTTTGGTAGCGACATCCGGCGACACTGGCGGAGCCGTGGCAGCCGGTTTTTATCGCACGCCGGGCATTCGCGTAATCATACTCTACCCTTCCGGGAAGGTGAGCCCGCTGCAAGAAAAACAACTCACTACCCTGGGGCACAACATCACTGCATTAGAGGTGTCCGGCAATTTCGACGATTGCCAAGCCTTGGTCAAACAAGCCTTTTTGGACACAACACTTCGGCAGAAACTCCGCTTGAGTTCGGCGAATAGCATCAATATTTCCCGCCTTATCCCTCAAGTTTTTTACTATTGGGAAGCCTACAAACAAGTGTACAGGCAGCACCAAAATATCGTATTCGTGGTTCCATCGGGCAACTTTGGA
>JADLDL010000191.1 GCA_020846655.1 Saprospiraceae bacterium
AAAATTGACCTCGGCATTGATTTTAGTTTTCTGCCACCGATACATGCCTCGCTCAACGCGCTGTCAGCCGTTATTTTGGTGGCGGCCTACTATTTTATCCGGAACAAAAACATAATCATGCACCGGCGCGCCATTTATGCCGCTATGGTGTGCTCCGGCTTATTCCTGCTCTCCTACGTGCTGTATCATTTCACCACCCCGGAGACGCGGTTTGGCGGCGAAGGCCTCGTTCGGACACTGTATTTCTTTATTCTGATCACCCACGTCGTCCTGGCTGCGGTTATTCTGCCATTTATTTTACTCACCTTTAACCGAGCCTACACCGGTCAATATGCCCGGCACCGGAAAATGGCACGCTGGGTGTTCCCGCTGTGGCTGTATGTAGCGATCACGGGCCCCATTTGTTACCTGATGTTGAAACCTTACTACGGTCAATAAAACAAATTCGACGATGAAAAACGGACATAAATTCTGGATCGTTGCCAGTGTCGTGTTACTCCTGTGCGTGTTTGCACAAACAGACTTGTGGTCGCAATGCCCCATGTGCCGGATGTCGGCCGAGTCCAACCTGAAAAATGGCGGCACGGATGGCCGGGGCTTGAATGCCGGCATTTTATACATGCTGGTGCTGCCCTATCTGCTGGTGGGCTCAATTGGCCTCTGGTGGTGGCGAAACCGAAAACGGCAAGCCGAAGATATGGAAGCCCCGGGAGATGCCCTGGTACACGAATAATCTAAAAAACAAAAGCGCCATTCCCGAGTAAACCCGGGAATGGCGCTTTTTACTTGATTCACTTGCCGGCAAAACCTATTTGAAGGTGTAGCGGGCACTCAAGGCGCCAAGGCCCTGGAAGTTTCCGTATCCGGCGTAGTAATTGTCGCCGATGAAGAAGGTCGGCATTACGTCAGCCGACAAGTTGAGTGGAATGCTGGCAAATTTGTAGTCTACACCGCCAACACCCAGGATACCAATGCTGGTAGACGCCAAATCGTTGTCAAAGTCATAATTCCAAAACTGGACAGCCGCGCCACCGCCGACGTACCAGGTGAAACCTTCGATCGAACCGATCGGGAAGTGGTGCTCGTAAGCAGCCCCTACGGTCGCGTAGCCATAACTGCCGTATCCACGAAATCCGGCAAAGGCTTCGATGGCACCGGGATCGCTCAGGAAATATTTGAAAGACACGCAGGTAGGATAGCCGAGGCGCAAGCCGATAGCCGCCTTGTAGGTGCTTTGGGCGTTCATGGCCACGAAGCAGCCAAGTACGAAAAGGACTGTGATGAGTGATTGTTTTGTACGCATAAAATTGGATTTTAATAGTTCACAGCAAATCTACTGTTTTTGGGGATTTCGCCGGCCGGAGTTTTTTTACAGATTCTCTACGAGGTCCGGTTGGGAGTGCCGACTTTTGTCCAGACTACTTGTCTAATCGTGTTTTTTAAGCGGTAAAAATTACCTGTTTATGAAAATTGCTGTATTCCCCGGGTCTTTTGATCCGATCACCGTTGGGCATGTTGACATGGTCAAACGCGCCTTGCCCCTGTTTGACGAGATCGTAGTGGCAGTAGGTGTCAATTCCACCAAAAAAACGTTGTTTACCCTGGACCAGCGCCTGGAATGGATCCGACAGGTGTTTGCAAGCTACCCAAGTGTCCGGGTCGATTTTTTTCAAAACCTGACGGCGCACTATTGCCAGCGGATCGGGGCGCGGTTTTTGCTGAGGGGCTTGCGCAATGGCTCTGATTTTGACTACGAAAAAACGATTTCCCAATTGAACCATATCGTTGGAGGCGGCATCGAAACCGTGTTCCTGATTGCCCAGCCGGAATTCTCGCACATCAGCAGTACCATTGTCCGGGAAATTATGGTAGGCGGCGGCGATGCTACGCCATTTTTACCTGCTGAAATCCACATTTCCCCTGAATTGCCCAAGGGCTGAGTCTTTTCATTTGCTTAACCATTCCAAAATTATATGTCTGACGCAATTTTTTCCGTTCCCACACCGGTCAATGAACCCGTATTAAATTACGCACCGGGCTCACCCGAAAAAGCCGCCCTGAAAGCCGCCCTGGCGGAGATGAAATCCCAGAAACTGGACATTCCGATGTTCATCAATGGCCAGCAACTGCGCACCGATCACAAAGTGGCCATTCATCCACCACATGAAATCAGCCATACCCTCGGCCATTTCTCCAAGGGAAACGCCACGCATGTAAAACAGGCGATTGAGGCTGCGCTGGCGGCTAAGCCAGCCTGGGAAGCCATGCCTTGGGAAGAGCGGGCTGCCATTTTTTTGAAGGCGGCAGACCTCTTGGCCGGCCCCTTCCGGGCCAAAATGAACGCCGCTACGATGCTCTGCCAAAGCAAAAATCCGTTTCAAGCCGAAATTGATTGCGTGTGCGAACTGGTCGACTTCTGGCGCTTCAATGCCTGGTTCATGCAGGAAATCTACCGCCAACAACCCCTGAGCCCCCGGAATACCTGGAACCGGCTCGACTGGCGCCCCCTGGAAGGGTTTATTTTTGCCCTCACCCCGTTCAACTTCACCTCTATTGCCGGCAACCTGCCGACAGCGCCCGCCATGCTCGGCAATGTCGCCATTTGGAAACCCGCCGAATCGCAGGTGTATTCTGCAGCGGTGATTATGGAAATCCTGGAAGCCGCCGGCCTGCCACCAGGCGTAATTAATCTGGTGTATGCCGACGGGCCAGTGGTTGGTGAAGCGGTGTTCGCACACCCCGATTTTGCCGGACTGCATTTTACCGGGAGCACCAAAGTGTTCCAGGCGCTCTGGAAAACTATCGGTGAAAACATCCACAAGTACAAAACATACCCGCGCATCGTTGGCGAAACCGGCGGCAAAGACTTCGTGCTGGCGCACCCTTCGGCCGATCCAAAAGCAGTGGCGGTGGCCTTATCGCGCGGCGCGTTTGAGTTTCAGGGGCAAAAATGTTCGGCTGCTTCGCGCGCCTACATCCCCAAGAGCCTTTGGAAGGCGGTGAAAACCTACCTCCTGGAAGACCTGGTCGATATGAAAATGGGCAACCCCGAAGACTTCACCCATTTCTTCAATGCGGTGATCGATGAGCGGGCCTTCGACAAAATTTCCAGCTACATCGCCCAAGCCCGCAATTCGGAGCAGGCGACCATCATCGCAGGCGGCGGCTACGACAAATCAAAGGGCTATTTTATTGAACCTACTGTGATTGAGGCGAATGATCCAAAGTACCTGACGATGTGCGAAGAAATTTTCGGGCCGGTGTTGACGATTTACGTGTATGAGGACAAGAAATTCGAGCAAACCCTGGACCTGGTCAACAGCACCTCGCCGTATGCCCTGACCGGCGCTATTTTCGCGCGCGAACGGGCGGCGGTGGTTCTGGCCAGCCAAAAATTGCGGCACGCTGCCGGTAATTTCTACATCAACGACACGCCGACCGGCGCGGTAGTAGGCCAGCAGCCCTTTGGCGGCGGCAGGGCTTCGGGTACCAACGACAAAGCCGGCTCCATTTTGAACATGTATCGCTGGCTGTCGCCGCGTACGATCAAGGAAAATTTTGTTTCGCCGACAGATTACCGGTATCCGTTCCAGCAGGAGGCCTGAACAGTACACGGCAAGAGGCACATACGAAAAGCGGCTGACCGGACAACCCGGTCAGCCGCTTTAGTATACGACTGAGGTATGTTTAGTTGGCGGAGTTGAAGAATTTCAACTCTTTGATCCGGGCTTTTTTGCCCACCAATCCGCGCAGGTAGTACAGACGTGCCCGACGAACGCGGCCGCGTTTTATGACCTGAACACCGGCGATGTTTGGATTGGAATACGCAAAGATACGCTCAACCCCAACACCATGCGACATCGTGCGGACCGTGAAGGTGCGGGTGAGGCCGTGTCCTTTGATTTGAATGACGTCGCCGCGAAAATCCTGTTCGCGCGTTTTGTCACCCTCTACGATTTTATACTTCACCACAATCGTATCACCGGTTTTGAAACTCGGGAATTCCGGCGCACTCAGGAGTTGACCGTGGATAAACTGGATGGCTTCCAATTCTTTCATGTTATTCTAAAAATTATTACCGATTCAAATAAAGAGGCGCAAAGGTAAGGTCCCATGCCAGGAAAAAAAAATTTTGTTTGAAAAATTTCAAACAGAAAACAAGGCGCTGCGGAAGGGCTAAGTACTTGCTTTACAAGTTCCTGTTGCAGGCTGCGACAAGCCAGGGGCAGATGGTGCTCATCGGATGTGCGTAAAATTCAATTGCCCGGCTGCCATCGGGGAGTAGTTTCAAATGATATGTTAAGTGTTTCAACATTTATATTGGATACATTTAAACATTCTACTTTTGTCAGGCGTTTAAACATGCATCAAGTCACCGTTCTAAAACAACTAAGTAAACATGAAAAAACTCTTTTTCCTCCCGCTCCTCGCCATCCTGGCTATGGCTGCTACGGCAGTTCAAAACTACAATGTTGACGTGAACAACAGCGTCATTGTATGGAAAGGGTACAAAGTTACCGGCCAGCATACCGGCACGGTAAAAGTGAAAAACGGCAACCTGCAACTGACCGACGGCAAACTGACCGGCGGCTCGTTTGACATCGACATGAATTCTATCACGGATACCGATATGGAACCGGAATACGCTGCCAAACTGGTTGGCCACCTGAAAAGCGATGATTTCTTTGGCGTCAGCAAATTCCCGACGGCAAAATTTGTGATCACGCGCGCCATCCCGCAGGATACCAAGGGCAACTACAAAATCATCGGCAACCTGACGATCAAAGAAACGACCAAAGAAGTGAAGTTTGCAGCCAATGTTGCCGATCAAAATGGCAAACTGACGGCAACTGGCCAACTGAAAATTGACCGCTCCGAGTACAATGTCCGCTACGGTTCGGGTTCTTTTTTCGACGATCTGGGCGACAAAACCATCTACGACGAGTTTGATCTGAATGTAACGCTTGTTGCCAATAAATAATTGAAAAACAAGATGTTAAGCCGCCTGTCCCGCTGTACGGGGCAGGCGGCTTTGTTTTTAGCAGATGGCGATAGCCAGGCATTCCATTTTCCCCTACCTTTGTGCGGCTAAATCTGATCCCCCTTGTACGATGGGGAACGGTTTTGGCGTTAGAAGGGAAATTTGAATTTTATTGGTCAAACACATACTATCCCATGCTTCGTAATACTTCCTTTGCCGTATTGGTCACCGGGCTGCTCAGCCTCGGTGCTTACCAGTCTGGAAATCCGAAGTTTGCAGACCGGCCTTTTCCAGTAAACTCCTCCGTAGCCCGCTTTTTTCTGGATGATGCCCGCCCTGCGCCGGAAGAAACCGCCGCGTCTGAATTGGCAGAAGCCGACTCCGTGAGCAGCGACCTGCATATTCTGATGCTCAACTACACAGCCTACGATAGCATGTATGTGGCTAAAGTTCGGCACCTGATCAGCAAACGTTTGCCTGGCGTTACGCTGACCGATTTTTGGGATGGTAGCGCTGAGGAGTTGGACAATGCTCTGCAGGGACATCAGATTGTAGTGATTACCTACCCAGCCGGCGGTTCCAAATCTAAAGTGAAAGCCTACGGCAAAGCGCTGGCGCAGTTTGTCCGGCAGGGTGGGGCAGTGGTGTTTAGTGGCACGGATATTTTTGGAACCCTGCAACAGTACGGGCTCCTGGAAGTTGATTTTGGATACTACTGCAAAGACCTGGATATTCAGGAAACCGACCCCGGCCATCCGGTCCTGCGCGGCGTACCCAGCCAGTTTTCGATGGCCAACTATGCTTATCCGCTGGATATTTCAGATCCGGCCTTTATCACCCTGGCCGATGTGAGCGATTGCCCAACCCTGGGCTACAAGCCATTGGGGGCGGGGAAAGTGGTCTACCTGGGCCTGGAGTACTATTTTGATGAATCGGCCTCCACCCGGATTTTGGAAAATACCCTCCGCTGGCTGGCGCCGCCTTCCCGGCGCAATACCGCGCTGAGCACCCGGGGCCCGGCAGATACGCCGCTGCTATCGCCAGGCGCCCTGAAACACAGCGAGGAGACTTTGTATGCCGGAAGTGGTCGCTCACAAGCCGCCGCAGCGGCGTTTGAAATCAAGATCTTTCCCAACCCGTATTTCGACAAAGCCACGCTGGACCTAAACCTGCAACGCCCCGAACCCGTAACCGTGGAAATGACAGACGAAACAGGTGTGATCGTGGCGGTTTTGCTGCCTTCCCGCCTGCTCAACGCGGGCTTGTACCGCCTGGATGTGCCGAACTTGCCGACGGGCGTGTATTTTGTAAAATGCCAGATTGGAAACCAATCGACGGTGCGCAAAGTGGTCAAAGTATCGGCGCAATAAGTATCAGCGCCCTCTTGATCCGGTGGACACCTGAGCCGCACACCCAAGGCCGTGCGGCTATACTACTTATTTTTTCCTTATTTTCTGCTTAACACAAGGAGACTTCCCCTGCTTGCGGCGATATTTGTTTTGCTTTCTTAATAAACCTTGCAAACCAGATGTACCGCTCCTTGTCTTTCCGGCAATTGCTGCCTGCCCTTGCCCTGCTCGTGCCCCTGCTGGCGCCATCCGCCGCCACTGCCCAACCAACGAAGCGCCTGACCATGGAACTTCGTTTCGGCATCAACTGTAACCTCTACAATTTCAACCCGTTCAACGGTAAGCGTAAACAAAAATTTCCGGGCCTGCGCGCCTTCGGAAGTTTTATTGTCGTCGGTGAAATCAACAGATACCTGATGACCAATTATGCGGCCTCGCTGTCGGTCTACAACAAATCCTTGGGCAACAACCTCAGTCCCTTGGTCTCCGACATCCAAATTGATTTTGTCAACACCGTTTCGGTCGGGACGGGCTGGGATTTTGGCCGCAACGGCCGGGTCATGAATTTTGATAATAATTCGGTAGCCTATCAAAAATACCTGCGCACGATCAACAACAGCCCTTTTTACAACCTGAAACACCACTACGAAAGCGCGCTGTTCCTGTCCACCAATTTTTTGATCAACAACCACCACCGCAACCAAACCGTCGGTTCGCTGAGCTTCACCTTTGGCGATTTCTCGCTCAATTATTACAACGACGGGGCGCCGCCCATTTCCACCTTTAACCTGGGCGATGGGTTTGACCGCTACTGGACGGGCGGGCTACTCCTGATGGGCCACTCCAACGAGGGTTTTAACCGGGTGGAACTCAGTTTTGATCAATTCACCGGCTACTCGCCGCTGGTGTACGAACTGTCCAATTTGCTCGGCATCGATATCCCGAAATACGAAACAGCCGACAGTACTCAGAAAACTAAGGCTGCGCAAACCAAAGCGCGGTTTTCCAGCTCTTCCTTCAACTCCTCGGCCTACAACCTGAAAATTTATTTTGATCCGAATTATGCCTTCGACATCGGGGTGCTGGGTTCTTTAACCAAAAACGAAACCCATTTTTCCCTGCAAGATATTATCCACATCAATGGGCGGTATTCGCTTCACCCCAACAAAGACATCAACCGCTTTTACATCGGCCTCAGCTACAACCAGTCTGCATATGAAAAATAAACCCCTCTGCCCGCTCTTGTACGGGGCCCTTGCCGTATGCCTGGCGTTGGTGGCCGGCTGTAAGGTGCCCAAACTGCAAGTCTCCTACAACGACCTGATCCGGCAGCAATATGCCAGGATGCTGGAAGAAGAAACTGCTGCACAAAACCCGGTGGTGCGCGCTTTGGCCGACAGTACGGGGTGTTTGCATATTTACGAGGCCTATTTTCCGTACTGCTCCCAGGTGAAGCAGGAAGAATTTATTCTCGAAAAAACACTGGCCTTTGATTTCAAATGCCAGGATACGATAGCCGGTTACCAACGATTTTCGCTGATCGAAATCACACAGCACAAGGTCCTGGAAAAACACGAACGGGTCCTGTTCATTTCATTTGCCCAAACCCAAAACCATATTGCTGAACGGATCGAACGCCTGGGCCTGCTCACCGGCGATGCCCGGGATACCTTGCAGGTGCGGGGGGCGGTTACTTTGTACAGCGGCCGGTACGAAAACGATACTACGATCCTCTTCGACAAACGGTACATCTACACCACACCGCCCAAGATCAACCTGTTTAGTCGGGAAGGCCGTTTGAAAAAATCCACAGCCCTGACCCTGCGCATGGTTTTGGCTAAAGACAAAACACGTGGCAAAGAAAACGTGGTGCTCAAGCGCATCATCAACTATGGCCGAAACGAACTCAGCGATAGCAAACCGCTGGTGTTCGAACTTCCGGCACTTCTGCAAACCAGGGAATTGAAACTGCCCTATTTTTTTGCGGAATGCCGGGCCAAACGCCCCTTGCAGTAGCCTAATACCCAAATACCTGCTCCAGGCTCAATTCCTGCACCTCGCCCAGTGTCTTCAGGTACTTGAAATCGATCCGGCTCCGGTCGCCCAGCACCATCCAATGGTAGCGGCGGCCTTTGATATGGCGCTGGTGGAAGGCAATCAGGTCTGCGGAACTCGCCTGTTGCAGGGTTTGATAAATATCCTGCCGCAAATCGCTGCGGTAGCCCCGGTCGCGGTTGGCCCGCCAGGTCCAGTAGATTTCGGCTTTGGTGATCCGGCCGGCGGCTATTTGTTTCAACACGCTTTGGCGGGCATGTTCCATTTGCGACTCCGAAACAGGCATGTCCTCCAAAATCGTCTGGAACGCCTGAACGGCTTCGTGCAACTTGTCCGGTTGCGTGCCCACGTAGGCTTGCAGCAGGTGCGCGCGGTGTTTTTTCGACGGATTGCCGGCATAGGCGTAGGCCGAATACGCGAGGGCCTTGGATTCCCGAATTTCCTGAAAAACAATGGAGGAGAGGCCGTATCCGAAATACTGGTTGTACCACTCCGAAAAGATGTATTCCTCCAGGCTGAATTTTGGGGTACCTTTTGACAAGAGCATCAACTCAACCTGCACCATCGGGAAATGCACAAAAAAGACCTTGTTCTTGCGGGCGCCGATTTCCCGGTATTGTTGTGCGGGGATCGGTTGTTGGAAAACGGGCGGCACCGGATGGTGTTTTTTCAATATCGATGCAATGCGCCGGGGCGATTGGCTGCCCACATAGAGCACTTCGTGCTGGTAACTGGGCAGGCTGCGCAGCAATTCCGTCAGTTCGCCCGCCTGCAAGGCCAATAATTGCTCCTTGGTCAGTTTATCTGAAAACGGGGAGCGGGCGCCGAATTTTGCATAATTCAGCATAGCTTTGTTCATGACGGTACGTTTGTCCTTTTTGTCGTTTTCGCGGCGCAGGAGAATGTCCTCTTTCAGGTTGTCGAGCGCTTCGGTATTGGGCTGTGCATCAGCCAGCAAATGCTCCATCAACTGAAGTCCGGCTTCCATAGAATCATCCAACCCCGAAAGACTCAGGAACAGGCGTTCATCCTGACAATTGGCCGAAAAATGAATCCCGAGACGGTAAAAAGCCTGTTGCATTTCCTGCGGTGTATACTTTCCGGTACCCAGGTAGGTCAAATAGTTGCCAGCAATCGACAAGCGCCGGTCGCTGGTTTTGCCCATGTCAAAAATAAAGTACAAGCGGAACAGGCGGCTGTCGGGTGTTTGAATGGCTTGTAATTTCAGGTTTGGCGCGAGGCTGGCCTTCCGGATGACCTTGGAAAAGTCCAGAAACTGCGGGTCGATGTCCGGGGTTTCCTGCTGCAAAAATTCCTGGCCAAAAGCCGAGATATCGGTGCGGTTCAGGTCTACGGCGGTAATCGGTGGTTTTTCAACTTTCATCACAGCCGGGTCGTGGCCGTGGTGTTTGTACACGGCTGCGTAATTGTCGGACCGGAGGTGTTTTTGGGCAAAGGCGACGATATCGGCTTTGGTGACGCGCTGGAGTTTGTCCCAGCGGTCAATGAAATCGCCCCATTCCAGCCCCAGGATATAGGCGGTTGTCAGGACCGAGGCACGGCCCTGATTTTTTTCAAATTCTTTGGTTTCTGAAAGTTTCAGGTCTTTGACCACGGCCTCCAGGAGCCAATCTTCAAAATTGCCCTGCCGCAGATGTTCCAGTTCCTGTCCCATGAGGGCTTCCACCTCTTCCAGGGATTGCCCTTCGCGGGGCTTGCCGTACAACACGAGGCTGCTGAAATCTTCGTAGACCCTCGGATAGGCGTAAGCTTCCAGGAGTTTTTGCCCTTGTACGAGGTTCAGGTCAAACAGCCCGGCCTGGTAATTGTGCAAGATACCGGCGATGAGGGGGAGTATAACCGCCTCTTCTGAGCGGGCGCCCGGAAAACGCCAACCGATTTCCATCCAGGAGGCCTCCTGGCCGTACACATCGCGCTGCACGCGGGCCGTCAATTCGGGCTGCGGCGCAAATACAAACGGCGGCAGGGGCTTGGGGCGGAAATGCCCGAAATGCCGTTCGGCCAGGGCTACGGCTTGTTCCGGGTCAAAGTCGCCGGACAGCACGATGGCCATATTGTTGGGCACATAGTATTGATCAAAAAAGCGGTAAATATTGGTCTGCGAGGGGTTTTTTAAGTCTTCGCCACGCCCCAGGGTCGTTTGGGTGCCATAGGGGTGCGAAGGGGTCAGGGTTTCCTGCAGGGCTTTCAGGGACTTGCGGAAATCGCGGTCCTGGCTGATGTTGTATTCTTCAAACACCGTCTCCAATTCGGTGTGAAACAAGCGCAGGATCGGCCGGCGAAAGCGCTCGCTTTCCAGCGCAAACCAGCGTTCCAGTTCGTTGGATGGGATGTCGTTGACATAAACCGTTTGCTCTACCCAAGTATAGGCATTGGTGTGTTTGGCGCCAATGGCGCTCACCAGTTTGTCGTATTCGTTGGCAGCCACGTATTTCGCGGCTTCATTGGAAAGCCGGTCGATCTCGGCGTACAATATTTTTTTGCGTTCGGGGTCTTTCTCCTGCCGGTGTTCTTCAAACAGTTGTTCGATTTTATCCAGCAGGGTTTTTTCCTTGGCCCAATCGAGGCTGCCCAATCGGTCGGTACCCTTGAACATCATGTGCTCGAAGTAATGTGCCAAGCCGGTCGTATCGGCCGGGTCGTGTTTGGAACCGGCGCGTACGGCGATTTCGGTATAGACCCGGGGTTCGTCGGTATTGACGGATAGAAATAAACGGAGGCCATTGCCCAGGGTATGCATATGCACATTTATGGGGTCGCCGGGTATCGTCTGGAAGGCTGGTTTGGAGATGGCGTAAGTGGTCATGTGTTCGATTGAAATTTGAATAGGGGTAAAAATACCGGAATTACGGTGCTGCTGGGTACTTCCGGTCGTATTTTGCCACAGGAAAGTTTGCGGGAAGCCGCCAGACCCTTCAAAGCGGAAGGGAAAGGTTCTTCAAAAAACAAGTTTACAGAATCAAAGTTTGCAGCCAGAATAAAAAAGGCTGTACCCGGAGCAAAGCCTTTCCCGGGTACAGCCTCAGTCTGTATACAACAGCCGATGATTAGTTGATCACCAGGGTTGTGGTCAATTTTTCAGCCGTGGTTTGTACGTCTACGAAATACAGGCCGGCCGTAAATTGGCCGGTTTGCAGGTAAAACGCGGTGTTTTCGTTCGTAAAGGTGGTGGTATACACCAGGCGGCCCTGGGCATTGTACAGCCGGAGCATCCCTTTTTCGCCGTCGTTCAGGTTGATTTGCAAATCCACCAGTACCTTGTCGCTGGCCGGATTGGGCGTGAGGCTGATGCGGGCGGCCGAAGCAAACGCGTCGTCGCCGGTGCGTGAACTACCGCTGCCGGCAAACGGCGTACAGTTGGCAGCCAGGCAGGAGGCATTGGTCACGGCGGTGCGGATTTTATTGCCGGGTTGGAGGCCAAAGCCGTTGTTGAAATTGATCCCGACGCTTTGCAAGTGACAGTAGCTCATGATGGTGCCGCCACCGGAGGGGTAGCCGGGCACCGAGCAACTGCCTTCAACGCCACCGGCACAGCCGTCGATAGCAGTGTTGTTGCCGTTCCAAACGCAGGCGTGGGTATGGCGGCTGCTGAACAGGTGGCCGAGCTCGTGCGTGCACACCATGATCGTCCAGGAATAGGTCGGCACATTGGCGTAGCTCGATTGCAAACCGGCGAAGCACATGCTATTGGCGCGGTTGGAGTTGCACAAGCCGGCAAAACCGGCGGCTACGCCACCCAGGTTGGAGCGCAGGTTGCACAAAATCGCCAGGTTGCCGGTGAACGAAGAGGCGCGGCCTTGTTTAAATTTGGTCAGCACAGCAGAGGAAGAATTGCCGGCGTACTTGTTTTTTCCGCCGGCAGTCCACACATAGATCGTGCCGACGCCTACTTCCAGCGTTTCGTTGCTGTACAGGGTAATTACCTGGTTGAAGACACCCGTAATCCAGGAGGTGGCGTTGGCCACGCTGCCTTTGTTGGCGGTAATGTCGCGGTCTACTTCCACCCAGAGTTTCACACAATCACCTAAGGCGCGGTCGGAGGCAGATACCGGGTTGTCGAATATTTCCACGGGCGCATCGTCGTCTTCGGTTTGGCAGTATACGGAGGCCGGGATTTTCAAATCGTGGTCGGCGTACAGGATATGTTTGTTTTGAGGGTTGATGCCTTCCATTTTGCCGATCACCAGGTTGCCCAGCGACTCACTGCTGACAAAGCCCATGACTTCGCCGTTGACAATGGAAATAGCGGCCAGCGAATTGTTGTTGCCTTTGATAATCCCGCGATAGTAAGCACCCGGGGTAAATTTCACCGGCGCATCCGATTCGTCGCTCAGGACCTGGAAGCCTTCCGAAAAAATATTCACCTTCACCAGATCGAGCGTCAGGTCGCCCCATGTGGTGCTGGGCAACGCAAACTCGATAGCCTGCGGCGCGGCATTACTGATGGCCTTCAGCGACGCGGCATTCAGCGTCAAAATGGTGGCTTTGTCCAACACCGGATTTTGGTCCGCCAACGGCAGGTAGGCTTCTTTTTGGGCGAAAACATTCACTTTTTGAAACCCGGCGCTGGAATTGTGGTGGGCGTTCACCATTTGGGCAACGGGCCGGAGTGCCGACTGGGCGAAGCCACTGAAGGCAAACAGGATGAACAGAAGTTGTACGGCAACTTTTTTCATAACACAGAAAGTTTGGATGGATAAATAAAATATGAAGTTTAGGCAAATGTAAAAAACTAATTTACCCACCATCCTTCTATGCCTGATATTTTATTTGATGCAAATTCCTGCTGGCCGTTCTTTCTTTGTATTTGATTAAATGTCAATTTGTACCTGGTTGCACGTCAAATCTTCCAGCGTCTCCCGGCGCCGGATCAGGTGGGCTTTGCCCTGGTAAATCAGCACCTCTGCCGGCCGCGGCCGCGAGTTGTAATTGGAAGCCATCATCCAGCCATAGGCGCCAGCATTGTAAAAGCACAGGATATCGCCTTCCACCACTTCGGCGATGCGGCGGTCGCTGCCAAAAGTGTCCGTTTCGCAAATGTTGCCCACCACGGTGTAAATCCGCGGCTTGAACTGCGGCTCCGTGACATTTACAATTTTGTGGTACGAACCGTAAAACATCGGCCGGATCAGGTGGTTCAGGCCCGTGTCGAGCCCCACAAAAACGGTGGAAGTGGTTTGTTTCACCAAGGTACAGCGCGCCAACAGGAACCCCGATTCGCTCACCAGGAATTTGCCCGGTTCAAACATCAGCGTCAGTTCGCGGCCATATTCCCGGCAAAATTCGGCAAACCGCTGGCTGAGTTTTTCGCCGAGTTCCTCCACATCGGTTTCGATATCTTCGGGTTTGTAGGGTACTTTGAAACCACTGCCCAGGTCGATGTATTCCAGGTCCGGAAATTTCCGGGCGGCTTCAAAAAGGATATCCGCGCCGCGCAAAAACACATCCACGTCCAAAATATCCGAACCGGTGTGCATGTGCAGGCCCGCAATGCGCAGGCCCTGGCTTTCCACCACGCGCAGCACGTGCGGCAGTTGGTGGATACTGATCCCAAACTTGGAGTCGATATGCCCCACGCTGATGTTTTCGTGGCCGCCGGCCATCAGGTGCGGATTGATGCGGATGCACACCGGCACGTCTTTGTGGTGCAGGCCCCAGTTTTCCAGCATGGGAATCGCATCGATGTTGATTTTTACGCCCAACTGGACCGCCTGTTCGTACTCATCCAAGCCGGCAAAATTGGGGGTGTACAAAATATTGTCGGGCACAAAACCGGCCATCAGGCCGAGTTGTACTTCCTGGATCGACACACAATCGAGCGCGGCGCCCCATTGGCGGAACAAACGCATGACCGTGAGGTTGGTCAGTGCCTTGCAGGCGTAGTGGATGCGCAGTTTGGGATACGAAAAAGCGCCGGCGATGCGGCGGAATTGGCGCTCCATCACGGCCGCGTCATATACATAGAGTGGGGTGCCGTGTTCTTTGCAAAGGGCCAGGGGGTCGATGCCGCCGGAGAGTTGGTATTTTCCGTTTATAAGTTCCACGCTGAAAAGCCCGTCGCCGACGGACAAAAGTTGAAAGTGAACAATCGGGTTGCGGAGCCTGCAACACCAGCGTCGCAAAAATAGTGCTTTCGCCGGACTAAAATTTTCAGCGCCAAACGCCAATCCGGCAAATCGCTGCATCTTTACCCACAGATGACCGAACCCATCCTTATCGAACGCCTGAAAGAGCAGGACCGCGCCGCACAGCGCTGGTTGTATGACCGGTATTCACCGGTCATGTTTTCGGTATGCCGGCGCTACCTGCCAGCCCGCGAGGATGCGGAAGAAGCCTTGGTCAGCGGTTTTTATAAAGTATTTGCCCAAATTCAAACCTACCAGGGCACCGGCAGTTTTGAAGGCTGGATCCGCCGGATCATGGCCAATGAAGCCCTGATGCTGCTCCGAAAAACCCAGCCCCTGGTTTTTCCCGGCGATAGTTTTCAACCCGCCGACCAGGAAGACGGCTTTTCCATCGAGGCCGATATCTCAGCCCGGGAAATTCTGGAACTCCTGAAACAACTCCCCAACGGCTACCGCACGGTGTTTAATTTATATGTGCTGGAAGGATTCAAACACCACGAGATTGCAGATATGCTCGGCATCAGTATTAATACCAGCAAATCCCAGTTAATTTTAGCCAAGGAAAAAATGAAAACTCTCCTGAAAACCAAAGGTATCGTCTGAGGTATTCAAGCGCTGCCGCCCCACAAATGCCCATTGTTCCACTCAACCCGACGTTCCAGTGCCCGATTTATTCGAATTTTTTAAAGAAAACGAGTCCAAACTCTACGAGTCCCCACCGCCCAAAACCTGGGAGAAACTGGAGAAGCGACTGGAGAAACGCCGGCAGAAACGCCGCCGCAAGATCCGCTTTTTGCAACTGGGCCTGGTGACCCTGGTACTGCTGTTTCTCCTGTTGGCCGCCGGCCTGGTCTGGTATTTTGTGCAGCGGGAAGGCCACTAACCGAGCTTTTTGGGCCTAAGCCCTCCCGCATTTCTCCCTGCAACACCCCCTGATTTTTCAATTCCTGCTTCGCAGAAACCAATTCTCCCTACCTTGGCGCCGGATTTTTCAATCCGCGCAGTTGAATTCAACTGCGCTTGGTCTGTTTATCCCAATTGTTATGGCAAAATCCGGCAAATCCGCCTCCTCTCCCAAATCCGGCAAGCCACAGGCTGCCGCTGTCCCTGTGCGCAAATCTTCCGATCAGCCGCCGACCGACTGGCTCGAGCGCCCCGCGACTAATCCGGAACAAACACCCCTGTTGCGCAAGTTGTTCTGGGGACTGGCTGCTGCAAGCCTTATCCTGCTGGTGGCCCTGTCGATGGGGAGCGGCATCAATGCGGACGACAAGTTTCAGGATGATTACAGCAAAAAACTGGTCAGTTACTACAGCACCTTCGGGCAAGACAGTGCCGCCCTGAACGTGCCGGACGGCAACATGCACCTCTACGGCGGCTTTTTTGAAATTGTGACCGGCTTTGCCAATAAAGCCCTGGGCCTCGAAGTGACGGACCTGGGCTACCACAACCTCCGCCACGGCGCCAGCGCCATACTGGGCTGGGTGGCGATCCTGTGCGCGGCACTGCTGGCCCGACTCATTGCCGGCTGGCAGGCGGGCATCATGGCCTTGCTGATCCTGCTCTTGTCGCCCCGTTTTGTGGGCGATTCGCTGATGAACCCCAAAGACATACCTTTTGCGGCGGGCTATATGATGGCCCTGTACAATATGGCCGCTGTGCTGAACCGTATGCCCACACCCGGGCGCTGGAATCTGGTGGGCCTGGTGGTCGGCCTGGGCATTGCGCTGGCCGTTCGGGCGGGTGGTTTGTTGCCCTTTGCTTACCTGGGTATGTTTGCCGGTCTGCACTTTTTGCTGAAAAACGGCGGTTTTCAAGCCTTTTCCAATGCCAAACTCCTGGGCCGCTACGCGGTCGTGACCTTGGGCGTAGCCGCTGCGGGCTACCTGTTTGCCATCCTGTTCTGGCCCTATGCCCTGCAAAGTCCCTTGAAAAACCCGTTCATCGCCCTGTCCAAATTTGCCGAACTGGAAGTGCGCATCCGGGTCTTGTTCGATGGCATCAACCTCATGTCGGACAAAACGCCCTGGAACTACCCGGTGAAATGGATGCTCTACACCATTCCGCTGGCTACCTTGCTGGGCCTGGTGGGCGCCATTGCCTGGCTGCCGCGCCTGGCCCGCCAATACAACCCCCTTTGGGTGTCGATGGTACTGTTTGCCGGCATTTTCCCGGTGGTGTACATTATTTACAAACACTCCGTCATCCACGACGGCTGGCGCCACTTGACCTTCGCCTACCCGCCGCTGGTTGTGGCGGCAGCCCTGTTCTGGAACGAACTGGCCCGCTATTTTTCGGCCAAAAAAGTAGCGCAATACGCTGTTTTCGGGGCTATGGGCGCCTTGCTGCTCGACAGCACGGCCTTCATCGCCACCAACCCGAAATACCCCTACACCTATTTCAATCCCCTCGTCGGGGGCATCAAAGGCGCTTATGGCAAATTTGAAACCGACTACTGGGGCGTGAGCGTGCGACAAGGCCTGGAGTGGATGGAACAACAAGGTATCCTCAAACCGGACATGCCGGAAACCATCGTGATCGCCACCAATATGTACCATTCGGCCAAACAACTCACCGCCAAGTACGGTGACAAGGTGAAGGTGAAATACATGAAATGGGAAAAACGCTGCGACGATGCCTGGGACTATGCCTTGTACCCGACCCGTTTCCTGGACGGCGCCACGCTGCAACGCGGCCAATGGCCCCCGGCCAACGCCGTACACGTCGTGGAAGCCAGCGGCGTGCCCCTGCTGGCCGTACTGAAAGACAACGGCCGCAATTGCACCCTCGGCATGGCCTCCGCCAAACTCGGTGATTGGCCCACAGCGATCAGTTATTTGCAAAAAGAAGTGCAAAACGTGCCCGACAACGACCTGGCTTGGGCCACGCTGGCACAAGCCTACCTGAACTCCGACCAATTGGAAGAAGCCAAAAAAGCGGCTGAGAAAGCACTGGAAATCAGTCCCGACGACGTGCAGGCCAACAACCTGGTCGGCATGTACTGGCTGCAAAAAGGCGATGCCAACCGCGCAAAAACGCAGTTTGAAACCGCGCTGGACCGCGAGCCCTCCAATGCCGCCGCCTACTACTACCTGGCGCTCATCGCCCGCAGCCAGGGCGACAACCAGACGGCGCTCAACAACCTGCGCAAAGCCATCGAAACCGCCCCCAACTTCAAGGCAGCCTACGAACTTTCTGCCCAAATTTACGAAGCGACGGGCAACCCCTCGGCAGCACAACAGTTCCGGGCGGCCCTGTCACAGATCAAATAAGCCTGCCATGAACTTCAAATTTCTGTTCCCGACCTTCCGCAACCGCTATCGCTTTGTACGCGGACGCTTGGAACAACTGGCCAGGTTGAAGACCTTCGAACAGGGCTTGAACCTGGGTACCGGGGAGGGAGACTACGACCGCATGGTGGCTGGCTTTTGCCGCCAACTGACGGCTTGCGACATCAACCCCGACGATATTGCCCATGCCCGCGAATTGAACAAAGAAGTGCCCAACCTGCACTACGAAACCAACAATGCCCTGGCCCTCAGTTACCCCGATCGCTCGTTCGATCTGCTGGTATCCTGCGAAGTGATCGAGCACGTGGGGCAGCCGGAGCAAATGGTGCGGGAAATCGCCCGGGTGTTGCGCCCCGGCGGCTATGCCGTCATGACGTTTCCGAGCCGGGAATTTCCCTTCACCTACGACCCCGTCAACCGGATCTGGCAATGGCTGCGCAAACCCTCCGACCGCGAATACCTCATTTCGCAGGGCGGATATGCTTTTGGCCACGAATACCTGATCGGCAGCGCCGATTTCAAAGCCTGGGTGCAAGGCGCCGGCCTGGAGTTGGTGGAATTCCAGGGCCTAAGCGGCTACCTGGTGGGTTTGCTGGAAATGTACTGGACCGGCATTGCGCAGCGTATTTTTAAAAATAATGCGCAGAACCTCAGAGAGGACATCGCCGGCGTAATGAAAGTGCGGCCCGCTTCCACCAAAGAGCCGGCGTTGGTTTTTGTGACGGATGGCCTGCTGGCGCTCGACCGTTGGTTGTTTCGCTGGGGCGCCAACAGCGTGGGCAAAGGAATCGTGCTCCGCAAACCCTAACACATATAGAAAAGTATATCTTTGCTCCGCAGCCCATACCACCTGCTTTTTTCGCCTATGGACCAGAAATTTGAAGTGCTCCAGTCTAAACTCGCCGAAGCCAAATTGGGCGGCGGCAAGGCCCGCATCGACGCGCAACACAAAAAAGGCAAACTGACTGCCCGCGAGCGGGTGCATTTTTTGGTGGATGAAGATTCTTTCGAAGAAATCGGCGCCCTGGTGACCCACCGATGCAGCGATTTCGGCATGGCGGAGCAGCAGTTTTTGGGCGATGGCGTGGTCACCGGCTACGGCACCATCCACGGCCGGCTGGTGTACGTTTTTGCGCAGGATTTCACGGTGTTCGGCGGTTCTTTGTCCGAAACCCACGCCGAGAAAATTTGTAAAATCATGGACCTGGCGGTCAAAAACGGCGCGCCGGTGATCGGGCTCAACGACTCGGGCGGCGCCCGCATCCAGGAGGGCGTGAATTCCTTGGGCGGCTATGCCGATATTTTTTACCGCAATGTGCAGTCGAGTGGGGTAGTGCCCCAAATATCAGCCATCATGGGCCCCTGCGCCGGCGGCGCGGTGTACAGCCCAGCCATGACCGATTTTATCGTCATGGTGGAAGGTTCTTCCTACATGTTTGTGACCGGCCCCAACGTGGTGAAAACCGTGACCAACGAGGAGGTGAGTTCGGAGGAACTGGGTGGCGCCAGCACGCACGCCTCGAAATCGGGCGTAACCCACCTGGTGGCCGCCAACGACGTGGATTGCATGGACAAAATCAAACGCCTGCTCAGTTATATTCCACAGAATTGCGAAGACAAGGTGCCGCAGTTGCCCTACACCCTGGGCGACGAATACCGCGACGCACTCAACACCATCATTCCGGACAACGCCAACCAGCCTTACGACATCAAGGAAGTGATTGCCGGCATCGTGGACGAGGCTTCGTTTTTTGAAATTCACGAGAGTTACGCCGAAAATATCGTCGTGGGGTTTGCCCGCCTGGCCGGCCGCAGCATCGGCATTGTGGCCAACCAGCCCATGAACCTGGCCGGCGTACTGGACGTCAATTCTTCCAAAAAAGGCGCGCGCTTCGTGCGGTTTTGCGACTGTTTCAATATTCCCCTGCTGGTGCTCGAAGACGTGCCCGGCTTTTTGCCCGGTACCGACCAGGAATGGAACGCCATCATCACCAACGGCGCCAAGTTGTTGTACGCGTTTTCTGAAGCCACTGTGCCGCGCGTGACGGTGATCACCCGCAAAGCCTACGGCGGCGCCTACGACGTGATGAACTCCAAGCACATCGGCGCCGACATGAACTTTGCCTGGCCCAGCGCCGAGATTGCCGTGATGGGCGCCAAAGGTGCGTCTGAAATCATTTTCAAAAAAGAAATCGACGCAGCAGCCGACCCGGCAGCCAAACTCAGCGAAAAAGAACGCGAATACGCCGACACCTTTGCCAACCCCTACCGCGCAGCGGCCCGGGGCTTCATCGATGAGGTCATTCAGCCCGCCGAAACCCGCCGGAAACTGATCAAGGCGTTTGCCATGCTGGAGCACAAGGCGGTGGCCCGGCCGAAACGGAAGCACGGGAACGTGCCGTTGTAGGTAGGCGCATTACTCTCCTTCCGCCACCACGTGCCCCACAAACTGCGCCCCGTTGTCGATGATGCGTTGCGGACTGCGCCGAAAGCCCAGGCCGCAGGCCTCGTAAGCAAAAAACACACCGGCCTGGTAGTACTGCCCCTCGGCGTCGCGGGCCAGTTCGGCCAGGGCCTGGTAGACCGAGCGCTGGTCGCCGTATTCGCCCAGGCGGACCTCCACCGGCACGCCTTCGCCGTCGTGAATCGACACGTTGCTGCCCTCGCGGCCAAAAAAGACCTTTTGCACAAATGGAAAATGCATCCGCCCGACCGGCTCTTCCAGCGTGGCCTCCAGGAGGAGGGGATCGTCGGGAAACAAATCCCAGAGGTATTTCAGGATGCCTTTCGACTGGAACAGCATCGTGTAGGCCGGGTTGAGCACCACGGCCAGGTCGTCCCGAACGATTTGGGTGAGCATCCGGCAGAGTTGGGGCTCGTCGAGGGCGATGTATTCCCAGGGCACGAGTTTGAACCAAAAGGGAAAATTCAGGGGCTCGCCATCGACGCCGGGGGCAAAAATGCCCGTGCTTTCCGAAAAAATCACCTCGTCGATATAGGCGAATTCGGTTTCGAAACCGGCTTCCCGGGCGGCCTCCCGAAGCAGCGACACGTTGTTGTCGTCTTCGGGCGCGCCGCGCAGGGTGGAGAACAAAATGGCTGCTTCGCGGTCTGGATTCAGGGTTTTTAGCCGCTTAAAATTGTCGGTGAGGGCTTCGAACACGAAGTTGAACTGGGCCTCGTCCGGGATGTTGTTGGCTTTCAGTTGGGCCCATTGGATCAGTGCCGTTTCGGGCAGCGAGGTGGGCGTATCGGCGTTGAATTCGATGAGTTTGATGGGCAGCCTGTCGATGCCGCCGGCGAAATCGAAGCGGCCGAAGAGGTGCAGTTGACGGTCGTCTTCCCAACTCAGGCGGATGATTTCGTGCAAATTGGCGGGTATGCCGAGTTTGTCGAGCAACTTGTGGCGCAGGGCGTACTCGCCGGCTTGCACGAACATTTCGTAGAGTCGGTTGCCGGCGGCATAGTAGGCTTCGCGCTCGGCAGCCGTTATTTTCACCATGTCGGTTGTCAAATAATCCTGCGCCTCTTCGGAGATAAAGTAATCCCAGCCCAGTTCGGTGAAGACACTGTTGGGCAATTGTGCGGTTTGCTGTTTTGGTATCATACAATACGGAAATCCGTAGGAAAGTGGTTGGAAATGAATGTTTTGAAAATAAACGGGGCGCCTGCCTTTACCCGCCGCTACGGCCCCGGCCGCTGCCACCGAAGAAGCCGCTGCGCCCGCTGACCGGGCGCATGGTGGTACGGGAAACGGCAGTGCGGCGAAGTTCCTGTCCGACCCGGCTGCCGCTGGTGTAGCCGGTGCTGCCGCCGGCACGGGCCTGGTCGCGGTACACGTAGGGTTGGACGGGGCTGTTGAAACTGCGGCCCATCATGTAGCCCATAGCGCCCCACCAAAGCACGTGGCCCATGCCGTGGTGGTGGTAGTGCTGCTGCTGGCCCGGCGGCGGTTGCACCTGTGCCAGCGTATCTTGCGGCTGCACAAAACGCCGGGCCTGGTCGAGCGTCAGGGTTTCGGTGCTGCCGTCGAGTCGTTTGATAATGACCCGGGAGGAGTCTTTGGAGCCGGTCACTTGTTCGTCGACAATTGAAAACTGCCCGGCTTCGGTCTCTTCCAGCGTCGTGATAACGCCTTTGGTGGCTTCGTAGGTGGTTACTTCTTCCCAATCTTCGCCGTTGTTGCTGCCACAACCGGCCTGGCCGCCGAGCATCAGCGCTACGGCCACGTAAATACTGCCGCGTTTGATCCGGCGGCGCCAGGTAGAATCGGTACTGAAGTTTTTAAACGGTGTCATCGTGTTGGTTTGCAAAAATGAAAGTAGGATGGGGCAAAGGTGTAGGCGGAAGGTACCCGAAAGCAAGGGGCAGGCGGATTACTTTCGATAAGCCCGGATGGAATGCCGATGAAAATCCGGCGAATCTGGATGGAACAGGCGCTGTGGATACGTTGAAACAAAACTCTTTCCTGATCTTTGCGCGCTCAACCCTGGCCTCAGCCGGCCGACTCAACGCGATTTACCCATGTCCATACTCGTATTTGCCACCAACAACGCCCACAAAGCCCGCGAAATCGAACAAATCCTGGGCGGCGCCTACCAGGTCAGGACCCTGAAAGACATCGGTTGCCACGAAGACATTGAAGAAACGGAAGACACACTCGAAGGCAATGCTTTGCTGAAAGCCCGCTACGTGAAAAAACACTACGGCTTTGATTGTTTTTCGGAAGATACGGGCCTCGAAGTGGACGCGCTCGGCGGCGGGCCGGGGGTGCATACGGCCCGCTATGCCGGCGAAGCCAAAGATCCGGAGGCCAATATCGCCCTGCTGCTCCACAACCTGGAAGACAAAGCCAGCCGGCGGGCGCAGTTTCGGACGGTGATTGCCTTGTCGATGGGCGAGCAGGAAATCCTGCTGGAAGGCATTTGTCCGGGCCAAATTGCTGCTGAAAAAAAAGGCCAGGGCGGCTGGGGCTACGATCCGGTTTTTATGCCGGATGGCTACGAACAGACCTTTGCCGAATTGGGCGAAGCCATCAAAAATACAATCAGCCACCGGGCCTTGGCGACGGAAAAGTTGCGCCAGTGGCTGGCCGGGCAGGGCTGAAGCGGCGGGGGCCTCAGGCTTTTTCCAGCGTCAGGCCGAAGGTAGAGCCCTGGCCGGGGTTGCTGCGCACGTTGATCGTTTGTTTGTGGGCTTCCATGATGTGTTTGACGATGGCGAGTCCCAGGCCGGTGCCGCCGGCGTCGCGGGAGCGGCTTTTGTCGGCCCGGAAAAAGCGGTCGAACACGTGCGGCAAATGTTCGGGCTGGATACCGAGTCCGTTGTCGCTGACCTCCAGCAGGAGGTAGGATTCCATGTCGTAAAAACTGACCTTCGTGACGCCGCCTTCGCGGCCGTATTTGATCGAGTTGTGCACGAGGTTGACGAGCACCTGCCGGATGCTTTCCTTGTCGGCGCGGATGCGGAAATGCTGGTTGGCGCCTTCTTTGTACGACAGCCGGATGTTGCGTTCGCGGGCTTTCATTTCCAGGTCGGAGTACACGTCGTCGGTCAGGTCCCGGATATCGAACTCGCGCAGGTCGAGCACCATTTGCCCGGCTTCGAGTTTGTTGATGGTTTCGAGGTCTTCGACGATGGCCTGGAGGCGGTCTACGTTTTTCGCGGCGCGCTGTAGGTATTTCAGGTTGACATCGGGGTCGTTGATGGCGCCGTCGAGCAGGGTGTGCACAAAGCCCTGGATATTAAAAATGGGTGTTTTAAGTTCGTGGGAGACGTCGCCGATGAATTGGCGGCGGTAGTTGGCCAGTTTCTCGCGCTCGTCGAGTTCGTGGTTGTATTTTTCCGCCCATTGGTCCACCTCCTGTTCCACTTCGCCGAGGATGTCTTTGTTCATCCGGATTTTATCGGCTTTGAAATCGGGCGCCAGTTTGTGGCGGTGGATGACCTTGTAGATCAGTTTGATTTTCCGGAAAATGTAATAGCGGACGAAGTAGAAATTGGCCAGAAAATCGGCGCCATAGATCACGACGAACAAACAGAACAGGCCCAGGGGCGAAATGCTGAGCAGGCCCAGGGCGCCGAGCAGGTACACCGCCAACGTAATGGTGGCGCCGGACGTGAAGGCGGCGAGCAGGGAAAGTTGGAGCGGGGTTTGGTTCTTGAACATAGGTGCCATAGGCTAGGAATCGACGGCAAAGATCAGGTCAAAACGGGAGCTGTCAAAATTCAAATTTATAGCCGATCCCTTTCATCGTTTTGATGTATTCCTCGCCCAGGCGTTCGCGCAGTTTGCGGATGTGTACGTCGATGGTTCGGTTGCCGACGATGACGTCGCTACCCCAGATTTTATCAAAAATTTCTTCGCGGGTAAACACCCGGCCGGGTTTGGAAGCCAGCAGCCAGAGGATTTCAAATTCTTTCCGGGGCAGTTCGATCGCTTGTTCGCCCCTGAACACCAGCACTTTGTGCTTATCAATGACCAAGTCGTGCACCCGGATGGCTTCTTCGTCGTCCTGTTCGAATTGGGCGCGGCGCAGCAGGGCATTGATGCGGCTGATGAGCACGCGGGGTTTGATGGGCTTGGTGATGTAGTCGTCGCCGCCCATATCGAGGGCGGTGATTTGGGAAAAATCCTCGTCGCGGGCAGTCAGGAACGCGATGGGCGTGTGTTTGAACTCCTTTTTTTGCCGGAGCAGCCGGCAGGTTTCCACGCCGTCGAGTTCGGGCATCATGATATCGAGCACGATCAGGTGGGGTTGTTGCTGGTCGGCGACCACGAGGGCATGTTTGCCATCGTTGGCGGTGACAACTTCATACCCTTCTTTGCGCAGGTTGTATTGCAGAAACTCCAGGATATCCGGCTCGTCATCCACAATCAAAATTTTCTTTGCCGGTTGGTTCTCCTTCATAGTCATTTATTTAAGGCAAAGGTAGAAAGCGCTGGGGCAGTGGCAAGTAGGGGAAGGGTTTAAGTTAGTGTTAAGTTTGAGAAAGTGGGTGGCGGGGGGGCAATCTGGTAGTTTACTGTGAATTTGCATTTTTGAAACACGCTACTGCTCCACATTGCTTTTTTTATTATTTTAGGCAAATAAGGAAATTATTGCCAAAAATTTGACTTTTACTTTTGGCCGCCATTATCTTTGAACCTATGACAACACCCACCACAAAAATTGATCTAACCACCTCCATTTCAGCCGCTTTTGCCAAAAAGGCCCTCCTCTCCAAGGGCGAATTGTTGCATTGGTTAGAGGATATTTACCCCGATGTAGCCGAAGATACACTCGTTTGGCGGATACATGACCTTAAAAACCGGGGTGTTTTAGAAAGCCCCGGACGCGGAATGTACCGCTTGGGGAAAGCGAAAACCATTCAACCAGTGTTTGGCGACATCGCCCGGCGAATTGCCGCCGAACTTGCCCGTGAATTGCCATTAGTCAAGACCTGCATTTGGGAAACCCGGTGGATCAGCGGTTGGATGGAATTGCAGTCGCCTTCCAACTGGACCATCGTGGAAGTGGAAAAAGAAGTGCTCGAATACGTTTTTAATATTCTCACCGGGATTACCGGTAAAGTTTTCCTCGACCCGGACCGGAAAGTAGTGGACCTGTACATCCTGTCACTCAACGAAGCGGTTATTATCAAACCATTGCTTTCCGAAGCGCCGGTAATGACTGTCGGTGAGATTTCGGCCGCAGCGCCGGAAAAAATACTAGTGGACATCGTCGCCGAACCTAATTTGTTCCGGGCGCAGCAAGGCGAGCTCGACCGAATTTATGCCAATGCCTTTCGGGAAATTCCGATCAACCAGACCAAAATGCTCCGGTATGCGCGGAGAAGGCGTAAAGACGAGGTCATTTTTGGATTGATACCGGTGGAGTACCGTTTACCTAAAACCGCTAAAAGCCACCGATGATCCATACCGATTCTTTATCACTGGATTGGATTCAGGCCGTTGGTGAACGGCTTGGAAAAGTGGACAAGGCCTTGCTCGAAAAAGCCATTCGAGCCTTGTTTCTGGCTGAACAACTCAAGGTTCACGGCCTGGATTTTCTGTTTAAGGGCGGTACTTCCCTGCTGATCCAACTTCCGACGCCGCAGCGTTTTTCCATCGACGTGGATATTGTGACAACCGGCAATCACGGGCAGGTAGCCGGCGTTCTGGATGCTATCGTCTCGGACAGGTTTTTTCACCGTTGGGAACAAGATATCCGCGTTCAGCAGCAGCAGGATTTACCGGTCGAGCATTTCAAACTTTTCTACATCAGCAACTTTCCCGGACTCACACCGGAGCATTACATCCTGCTCGATGTCATTTACCAGGAGAAATTACCCTCCTGGACGGAAGAGAAACCCCTTGTACACGATTGGCTTAAACCTGACGGCGAGCCGATTTTATTAAATTTCTCCACCAAGGCAGGCTTGTTGGGCGATAAACTGACCGCTTTCGCGCCGACCACTACCGGAATTCTCTACACCAAAAACCGGCCCCTCGAAATCATCAAACAACTATATGATATCGACGTGCTTTATGATCAGGTAGATGATTTGGCACGGGTTAAAACCGTTTTTGAACAGGTAGCCGCCCAGGAAATCGCATTCCGGAAGATTTTCATTGACCCGGCGGCGGTGCTCGACGATGCTTTCCAGGCAGCGCTTATTCTTTGCAGCCGGGATGAAAATGATCCGCATTTCCAGCAGTTTAAAACAGGCATTACCAACATTAAGCCACATATTTTTCACCGGTTTATG
Organism: Saprospiraceae bacterium; assembly: GCA_020846655.1. GTDB lineage: Bacteria > Bacteroidota > Bacteroidia > Chitinophagales > Saprospiraceae > M3007. The sequence continues at coordinate 26,573 of JADLDL010000191.1, forward strand.
ATCGAGGATGCCATTGTCGCCGCGGCGAAAGTGATGTATCTGACTAAGTTGTTGAGCAAAGGCCACGCTGGGCCGCCAGAGCGATTTGAAAATGCGCAGGTCGTAGCGAATTGGGAGATTCCGACGGCGGATTTTAACCGGTTCAACCGGTTGAGGAAAACGAATCCGGGGGCATTTTTTTATATTTTTAAGACGTACCAGCAGATTGCCGGAATGTAACCGCCTTTTTCAAATTTGGTTTGGGCAAAGGATTCGGGGCTGAAGTAAACCCCCTCCCAAACCACTAAAAAAGATACTTTTGCCATCGGCAGTGCCTGTTTAAATTTCAACCAAGAAATTTTAAATGACTCACGAAAGTCAAATAGAAGAAAACCTGATTCGGAAGTTAACCGATCTGAAATACACCCCTCGCCCCGACATCCGGAGCAAGGAGTCGCTTGAACTTAATTTCCGGCAAAAATTCGAGGCGCTAAACCGGGTCCATTTGTCCGATGCAGAATTTAACCGCCTGAAGGACGAAATCATCACCGCCGATACGTACCTGGCCTCCAAAACCCTGCGGGAGCGCAACACCTTCCAGCGGGAAGACGGCACGCCACTGCAATACACGCTCGTAAACATCAGGGAATGGTGCAAGAACGAGTTCGAAGTGGTCAGCCAGTTGCGGATGAACACCGCCAACAGCCATCACCGCTACGATGTGATTTTGCTGATCAACGGCGTCCCTGTCGTGCAGATTGAGCTGAAAGGCTTAGGCATCAGCCCCCGGCAAGCCATGCAGCAAATCGTGGACTACAAAAACGACCCCGGCAACGGCTACACCAATTCGCTGCTGTGCTTCATGCAGCTCTTCGTCGTCAGCAACCGCACCAATACGTACTACTTCGCCAACAACCAAAACCAACACTTCAATTTTAACGCCGACGAACAATTTCTGCCCGTCTATCAGTTTGCCGATGAAGGCAACAAAAAAATCACCCACCTCGACGATTTTGCCGAAAAATTCCTGAGCAAATGTACCCTCGCCCAGATGATAAGCCGCTACATGGTGCTGGTGGCCACCGAGCAAAAACTGCTGGTGATGCGCCCCTACCAGATCTATGCCGTGCAAGCCATCGTGGACTGCATCCACCAAAACCGGGGCAACGGCTACATCTGGCACACCACCGGCAGCGGCAAAACGCTCACCTCGTTCAAAGCCTCCACCCTGCTGAAGGACAACCCCGACATCGAAAAATGCCTGTTCGTGGTGGATCGCAAAGACCTCGACCGCCAGACCCGCCAGGAGTTCAACAAATTTCAGGAAGGTTGCGTGGAGGAAAACACCAACACCGAAGCCCTCGTGCAGCGCCTGTTGTCGGAAGATTACGCCAACAAGGTAATCGTCACGACCATCCAGAAACTCGGCCTGGCCCTGGATGAAAACAGCAAGCGCAACAAGCAGAAATCGGAAAAAGGCAAGCCCACGTTCAAGGAGCGCCTCGAACCCCTGCGCAACAAACGCATCGTGTTCATCTTCGACGAATGTCACCGTTCCCAGTTCGGCGACAACCATCAGGCGATCAAGGAGTTTTTCCCCAAGGCCCAACTGTTCGGGTTCACGGGCACACCCATTTTTGAGCAAAACGCCGGCTATATAAAAGTTAACGGAGAGCAAGGCTCCTACGTGACGACCGACGACGTTTTCCAAAAACTACTCCACGCTTACACCATCACCCATGCCATCGAGGACCGGAACGTCCTGAAATTTCATATTGACTACTTCAAGGCAACCGGCAACTACAAACCCAAACCCGGCGAACCGCTTGCCCAGCAGGCCGTGCTGGAGGCCATCCTCGCCAAACACGAGGGCGCCACACACCACCGCCGCTTCAACGCCATTCTCGCTACTGCTTCCATCAACGACGCCATCAGTTACTATCACCTGTTCAAGGATATACAGGCCAAACGACAAAAGGCCGACGGCAACTTCGCCCCGCTGAACATCGCCTGCGTTTTTTCGCCGCCGGCCGAGGGCAACAAGGACGTGCAGCAAATCCAGGAAGACCTGCCGCAGGAAAAAGCCGACAACCAGGTGGCGCCCGATGAAAAGAAAAAGGCGCTGAGGGCCATCATCGCCGACTACAACAAGCAGTACGGAACCAACCACCGCGTGGACTTTTTCGACCTGTACTACCAGGACGTGCAGCAGCGCATCAAAGACCACAAATACACCAATGCCGACTACCCGCACAAGAACAAAATAGACGTGACCATCGTGGTGGACATGCTGCTCACGGGCTTCGATTCCAAATACCTGAACACGCTGTATGTGGACAAAAACCTGAAACACCACGGCCTCATTCAGGCGTTCAGCCGCACCAACCGCATCCTGAACGATACGAAGCCCTACGGCAACATACTCGACTTCCGGCAGCAGCAAAACGAGGTGGACGCCGCCATTGCCCTGTTTTCGGGCGAAAAAACCGAGCAGGCCAAGGAAATCTGGTTGGTGGAGCCGGCTCCCAGGGTGATTGAAAAATATGAAAAAGCCGTGGCTGCGATGGGACAATTCATGGCGCAACGCGACCTGGTGAACGAACCGCAGGAAGTGTACAACCTGAAAGGCGACACGGCGCGCATCGAATTCGTTAACCGCTTCAAAGAGGTGCAGCGCCTGAAAACCCAACTCGACCAATACACCGACCTGAACGAGGAGCAAAAGGAAAAAATTGAATCCATCCTGCCCGAAGACCAGTTGCGTGCCTTCCGGAGTTCGTACCTGGAAACCGCCAAACGGCTCAAAGAAATACAACGAAAAGAAGGCCCCAACGCCCCGCCCGACGTACAGCAACTGGATTTTGAGTTCGTGCTGTTTGCCTCGGCGCTGATCGACTACGACTACATCATGGGCCTCATCGCCAAAGCCCAGGGTAAGCCCTCGAAGGAGAAGATGACCCGCGCGCAGATCATCAACCTGCTCGGCAGCAGCGCCAACCTGATGGACGAACGCGAAGACATGACAGCCTACATCAAGGCGCTGGATTTCAGCAAGGGCCTGTCGGAACAACAAATCCGGGACGGCTACCAAACCTTCAAAACCGAAAAAAATACCCAGGCACTGGCCGCCATAGCCCAAAAGCACGGACTGGCGCCCGCCGCCCTGCAAACCTTTGCAGACGGCATCATGGCCCGCATGATCTTCGACGGCGAACAACTGGGCGACCTGCTGGCCCCGCTGGAACTCGGCTGGAAGGCCCGCACCCAAAAAGAACTGGCCCTGATGAACGACCTGGTACCCTTCTTAAACAAACTCGCCCAGGGGCGGGAAATATCCGGACTGTCGGCTTATGATGTCTGAACTATGATTTTTGTGATTAACTGATTACTGGTGATTCGCGAGTGTCGCCAAGGAATTAAACAGTTCCCTGCCGGAAATAAAAAAATCAATAAATCATCCCAATCAAAAAAATCACAGGTCAGACAATGGTGAACGAGCAATACAAATATTCCGAATTAACGGCCAAAATAATCGGCTGCGCTATGAAAGTGCATGCTGCATTGGGCAATGGGTTTCAGGAAGTTATTTATCAAAGGGCAATGGCAATAGAAATTACAGATGAAGGCATTGACTTCAGCAGGGAACACGAGATGCCCGTTTACTACAAAAACCAGCACATCGGAACAAGACGGGTAGATTTTTTAGTGCACGGCACTATTTCGGTGGAGTTAAAAGCTGTCATCCAACTGGAAGATGTCCACCTGGCGCAGGCCATCAACTATTTGGAAGCCTACAACCTCGAAATCGGCTTGCTAATAAACTTTGGCGCAAGAAGCCTTCAATTTAAAAGACTGAACAACAAAAAATTCAAGTCTGGACTTTGATTTGGATGATTATTGGATTCTTATGATTAAAAAACGTCGCTAACATCAAACAAATCCACAAATCAAATAAATCACAGTTCAGACAAATGAGTAAGGAAACAAAAAAAACGATGACGCAGAAGCTGCGCTTTCCCGAGTTTCAGGAGGCGGGCGAGTGGGCAGAGAAGACGGTAGGTTACTTTTTTAATTTTGATAAAAAGGCCAAGAAGGCTGAATTTTTTGATAAGGAAAAGATACTAACAGTGAAACTGCATACACAGGGTGTAGTAAAAAATGAAAGGGCGACCTCACTGACTGGAGGAGCAAACTACTTTAAACGACGATCTGGCGAGTTTATCTTTTCAAAAATTGACCTTCTCAACGGTGCATTCGGGATAGTACCCATGGATCTGGATGGTTATGTTTCTTCCACAGACGTGCCTGCTTATTCTTTTAAAGAAAACTGTGACCCGATATTTTTCATTAATTGGTTAAAATTTAGTTATTCCAAGTTACAGGTTGAGAGAACTGGCACTAGTAATACCTTAAAAAGAGTTTCGCCAGAGAATTTTTTCAACCTGAAAATGTTGGTGCCGATTGATGTCAGCGAACAACAAAAAATCGCCGCCACCCTCTCCTCTCTCGACGATCTCATTGCCGCCCAGAGCGAAAAAATCAAAGCCTTGCAGGCCCATAAAAAAGGGCTGATGCAGCGGCTTTTTCCGGCGGGAGGGGAGACGGTGCCGAGGGTGAGGTTTGCGGAGTTTTGGGATGCGGGGGAGTGGGTAGCTGGCACTTTGGGTGATATTTGCAAGATTACATCAGGGGGAACACCTAATCGTGCAGAAAAGGACTATTGGGATAGTGGGAATATACCTTGGATTACCACAACACTTATAGACTCCAACATAATTAATGAAGCCAATGAATTTATCACTGAAAAGGGCCTTCAAAATTCTTCAGCAAAAATTTTTCCCAAGAATACAATCTTAATGGCAATGTATGGACAAGGCAAAACCAGAGGCAAAGTTGCTATTCTTGGCATCGAAGCTGCGACCAATCAGGCTTGTGCAGCAATAATTCTAAAAGGAGGATTTAATACAAATTTTGTTTTCCAGTATTTGGCTGGTCGTTACGAGAAAATACGGGAATTAAGCAATAGTGGCGGGCAAGAAAATTTAAGTGCTGGATTGATTGAGTCCATCCCATTCGCATATCCAAACATAAAAACCGCCGAACAACAAAAAATTGCCGCCTGTCTCACCTCCCTCGACGACCTCATCGCCGCCCGGAGCGAAAAACTCGAAGATTTGAAAGCGCACAAGAAAGGCCTGATGCAGCAGTTATTTCCGAACCCAAATGATATAGATGAATGAGCGGTAAACCCAAAATACAACAATACAAGACCCTGCGCAAACTGGCAGAGCGGCTGCGGAACGACCTGAGCGACAGCGGTTTTGTGCTGCTCTTTGCCTACAATGGCACGGGGAAAACCCGGCTATCCATCGAGTTTAAAAACAAAGGGAAGAATGGCGACCAGCGCGACACGCTTTATTTCAATGCCTTCACGGAAGACCTTTTTAGTTGGGACAACGACCTGGAAAACGATACAGAACGCAAACTCCGGATCAATTCAGAGTCAAAGTTTTTCAACGGGTTCAAAGAGTTGGCACTGGAAGAAAAAATTTTCGCCTTTCTGGAGCGCTATGCCGAGTTCAACTTCTTCATTGATTATGAAAATTGGACGGTGACCTTTTCCAAAAGCACGGAGACGAATATCAAAGTATCGCGGGGCGAGGAGAATATTTTTATATGGTGCGTCTTTCTCGCCATCTGCGAACTGACGCTCGACGGTTCGGAGGCCTACCAATGGGTTAAGTATTTCTACATCGACGACCCTATTTCTTCCCTGGACGACAACAACGCCATTGCCGTCGCCACCGATTTGTCGAACCTCTTAAGGCGGGCCAATGGCAGGATAAAGACCGTCATTTCAACACATCACAGTTTGTTTTTCAATGTGATGTGCAATGAACTGAAAAAGTTAAAGCACACCCGATATTTCTTGCACAGGAGCGGCGCCGACGGCTACGGCCTGCAGAAGACGGACGAAACGCCGTTTTTCCACCACGTCGCCATATTGAGCGAATTGAAACAGGTTTCCGATTCGGGAAGAATCAACACCTACCATTTCAATATGCTGCGCAGCATTTTGGAAAAGACAGCGACGTTTTTTGGCTACAAGGACTTTTCCGATTGCATCCACGGCGTCGACGACGAAGTGTTGTACGCCCGTGCCCTGAACCTGTTGAGCCACGGTAAATACTCCGTTTATGAGCCGGTGGAAATGAGCCGCGACAACAAAGAACTGTTTAATAATATTTTGAAGGCATTTCTGGAAAAATACCGCTTTGAATTGCCGGAATTGTTGGCTGAAAAAGCCGCAGCATCCAATCCATCATGAAGGAACAGAACCAACAACAACTTGGAAAAACCCTTTGGTCCATCGCCGACAAACTGCGGGGCGCCATGAACGCGGAGGACTTCCGCGACTACATGCTCTCGTTCCTGTTTTTGCGCTACCTGTCCGACAACTACGAGTCGGCGGCCAAAAAGGAGCTGGGGCCGGACTATCCCAAAACGGCGGCGGACGACCGGCGTGCGCCCTTGTCATTGTGGTATGCCGCCAACAAGGAGGATGTGCCGGAATTTGAAAAACAAATGCGCCGCAAGGTGCATTACGTCATTGAGCCGGGGCATTTGTGGAGCAGCATTTCCGAGATGGCCCGCCTGCAAAGTAAAGATTTGCTGGAAACCCTGGAGGCTGGGTTCAAGTATATCGAAAACCAGTCCTTCGAAAGCACCTTTCAGGGTTTGTTTTCGGAAATCAACCTCAACTCCGACAAACTCGGCAGAACCTACACGGAGCGCAACACCAAACTTTGCACTATTATCCAAAAGATCGCCGAGGGCATCGCAGAGTTCTCCACGGATATCGACGTCCTGGGCGACGCCTACGAGTACCTTATCGGGCAGTTTGCGGCGGGCAGCGGCAAGAAGGCGGGCGAGTTCTACACCCCGCAGCAGATTTCCACGATCCTTTCTGAAATTGTGGTGCTGGACAGTCAGGAACCCAAGACCGGCAGGAAGAAAAAACTGGACAAGGTGCTGGACTTTGCCTGCGGGTCGGGATCGCTCCTGCTCAACGTGCGCAAGCAAATGGGCCCCAATGGCATCGGCAAAATTTACGGTCAGGAAAAAAATATCACCACCTACAACCTGGCCCGTATGAACATGCTGCTGCACGGCCTGAAAGATACCGAGTTTGAAATCCACCACGGCGACACCTTGCTGAATGAATGGGACATCCTGAACGAGATGAACCCCGCTCGGAAGATGGAGTTTGATGCCATCGTGGCCAATCCGCCGTTCAGTCTTCGATGGGAGCCAACGGAGGCACTGGGCGAAGATTTCCGCTTCAAGAGTTACGGCCTTGCCCCCAAATCGGCGGCAGACTTTGCTTTCCTGCTGCATGGCCTGCACTTTCTAGCCAAAGAAGGTACGATGGCCATCATCCTGCCCCACGGCGTGTTGTTCCGAGGCGGCGTCGAGGAGCGTATCCGCACCAAACTATTGAAAGACGATAATATTGACACGGTGATTGGCCTTCCTTCCAATCTGTTTTACTCGACCGGCATCCCCGTTTGCATCCTGGTACTGAAGAAGTGCAAAAAGTACGAAGACGTGCTGTTCATCAACGCCGCCGAGTACTTTGAGAAGGGCAAGCGCCAGAACAATTTAAGGCCGGACGATATTGCTAAAATCGTGGATACCTACCGGGAACGCAAGGTGGAAGACCGTTATTCCCACCGGGTGCCGATGGAGGAGATTGCGCGAAATGATTACAACCTGAATATTTCCCGATACGTCAGTACCGCTACGACGGAGGAGGAAATTGACCTCAAGGCAGTGCATGACCGGCTGATTGAAATTGAAAATAGGGCCAAAGGGGCTGCCGAGCGGCATAATGCGTTTTTGAAGGAGTTGGGGTTGCCGCCGGTTTAAGGATATCCTGTTGTTTTAAAAAGCACTTGAGTCGCCAGCAATCTGCTGTGTTCCTGCTCGGATCGCTACAAACCAGCAGTGGGACGCACTGCACTAAAGCGGGTGTGCGAGATTGCTTTTGAGGAAGCTGTAAAGGTTCAAACCAAATCGGAAAAAGGGCGGGCAAACATTCCGGAATATTATATATTTTGAGTTTGGCCCCCCCTTCACCGCAACCCCGGCAACAAATATTCCCAAATCAAATTGATCTCCGCCTGCATGTTGCCGATATTGGCGGTGGTCACGATCACGGCGTCCTGCTCGGGCAGCACGATGATAAACTGCCCGTTGGCGCCGTCGGCGCGGTAGGCCCCGTGGCGGCAGCGCCACAACTGGTAGCCGTAGCCCTGCACCCAGTCGCTGTCTTCGGACCGGGTGTCGGCGCTGAGCCACTGCGGCGACTGTACCGAGTGCGCAGCCGTGGCTTCGTCGAACCAGCTCGCCGGCAGCAACTGCCGGCCCTCCCAGTTGCCGTTCTGCAACAGGAATTGCCCCATTTTGGCCATGTCTTCGGTGGTCACAAACAGGCCCCAGCCGCCGGTGTTCGCCCCCGTCGGACTGCTCTGCCACTCCACCCCGGTGATGCCCAGGGGCCGGACCAAACGCGGGTATAGGTAATCCGTCAGGGTTTCGCCGCTCACTTTTTGCACGATGGCCGCCAGCATGTAGGTGGCCAGGCTGTTGTACACAAACTTGGTGCCCGGCCGGTGCGCGATGGGGAAGGACAAAAACAGCCGCTCCCAACTGCCCGTCTGGCTTCGGATTTCGCCCGTGGGGTCGGTGGCGTGACCGACGGTCATGGTGAGCAAATCGCGCACTTGGAGCGCCGCCAGGTAGGGCGAAATGGAGTCCGGCAAATCATGGGGGAAGAACGAGATGACCTTGTCGCTCAGGCGCAGGCGTTTTTCCGCCACCGCGAAGCCCACGGCAGTGGCCGTGAAGGTCTTGCTGACCGAGTTCAGGATATGCTTTTTGCCGGGCGCGTGCTCGCCCAGCCAATGCTCGGCCACCACTTTGCCGTGGCGCAGGATCATCAGGCTGTGCAGGTCCTGCCCGCTTTTCGCCACGGCCTCCAGGTACCGGTCCACAGCCCTGGGGTCGAAGCCTTCGGCCTGCGGCGTACTGCGCGGCAAGGCGTTGAACACCTGGTTGTAACTCACCAGTTCGATGCCTTTTTCTCGAATGCGGTTTTTAACCTGCTCGCTGGTGAAAATATCGGTGACGGCCTGCCGGTGCCCGGCCACGTCTTCGTAGCCGATATGGTGGATGGCCTGCAATTCGGCGTTGTTGAGCCCGGGGTGCTCCACATACAGGTAGGTTTTGCCCGGCTCCAGGGTTTCGAGCAGGTTCAGAAAACCTTGCCGGCGCTCCTCCGGCGTTTTGGCAGAGCCGTCGTAGCCGAGGGGGACCACACCCTGTGCCCCCAGTTCGTAGTCCAGTTGGTATTCCCGGGCAAGCCGGCGTGTGAGCGCTGCGACCTCTTCCGTCATGCCGGTACAATTCATATGCCCGGAAATATGGCTGAGGCGGGGTATTTGCCGGAGCGCCAGTTCGATCTGCGCCCGGAATTCCTTTTCCACATCGGCGATGGTCCAGGGGTTTTCCAAAATGGCCTGTCCGGGGTAGTTCGGGTTCGGGTACACCATCGGGTAAAAATAGCCGTTGGCGTCTTTGAGGCTGCGGCAGTCCGACACCGGCCGCCATTTCACGTTGTCCCATTCGCTGGTGAGCGCCAGGTGCACGCCCACATCGACGCCCGGGTGCTGCCGCAAGAGCTGCACCGCCTCCGGAAACCAGGGCGAGGGCACAATGACCTCGATCGAGGTTTCGATGCCTTGGGTGTAGCACTGGATGAGGGCCTCGTTGCCGGAATGCGCGTAGCCCATATCGTCGCCCCGAACGATGAGGCGGGCCGGTTTTTGCTGCGCGGAGGCGTGCAGCGCAAGGAGGAGGCAGACAAAGGAGGAAAAGAAGACGCGCATAGGAACTGGATTGAATGACCCGGAAAAATCTTGTTGGGACGAAAATACACTTTTTCGCCACTGCTCAACCCTCCTTTTCCAAGCACTCCATGCCGGACGCCCCCTGGCGCCGCGCCTCAGGGCCTCGCCACCACCAGGCGAGCGCTGAGTTGCCGCCCGCCGGCAGTCAGGTGAATCAGGTATAAGCCCGGCGGCAAATGCCGGAGATCAAGTTGCTTTTCGCCGACGCCTGCCGGAATCGCTTGGCTGTGGACCCGCTTGCCGCTGACGTCCAGCACCGACAGGTATTTTTCCTCAACAACAAAGGCCTCCGGCCAGCGCAACACCACGGTTTCTGGTGCCGGATTGGGCATCAGCAACAGGGCATCGCTGCCAGCGTTGCCGGGCGAAGGCGCGTCGAGTACTGTCGAACAATCTACGTGTTGATCCTGTAAAAAATGGTCCATCGCAGCGCTTTGCTCCACCAGAAAGGGTTTCAAGCCTGGGTAACTAAACCATTGCGCCGCAATGCTTTCCTCAAAATCAGCCACCGTGTAATCGCCGCTGGAGTCGATCAGCAGCCAGGGGCGGATCAGGGCGGAGTCGCTTTCGATGCGCGGAAAAAGTTGGCCGGCGTCGAAAAACTGGCGCAGCACGCAATACTGCTCCAGAAACTGCTGCCGGAACTGTGGCACACTCAGCAAACGGCGCACCAGGACCGGCGCATTCGGCACATCCGGCTCCAGCGGCGGCGGGTAAGCCCGCCAACTGAGGTTGTAGTCCCAGGGCAGCCAGTGGAACTTGCCGTCGCCGCCGGCATCGTGGTACAGGTAGTAATTCCGGCCGCTGTTGGCGTAAAAATCGAGGTTGTTGACCGCCAAATCCAACGCCAGCACGCGCAGAAACGAGGGTACGTCAAAAACAGCGGCAATAGCGTCGGCAAACGCGGCCTCCGGCGTATGGTTGAGCACATCGATAAAATGCACCAGGGCCGACCAGTCGTTTTCGCTTTCGTGATTCTCCAACTGGTACTGCGGGTAGTAATTTTCCTGCGCGCTGCCGAGCCAATCGAGCGTATAGCCGGCCGAACCGGCCGCATTTTGTTTGTACAAATTGCCTTGGTGGTTGCCAAAATGGGCGTCCAGAAATACGTTGTCCACCTCTTCCACCAGGCGGTACAGACCCAGGTACTGGTCATCGAGGTACACCGGGGCAAAGGCCGTGCGCGGCGTCGGAATACCCATCCGGCGCAACAATTCGTAGCACAGGTTTTCGCGCAGGGCGCTGGGATCGCTGGCCCGATTGTGCAGGTTTAGTTTTTTTAAACCCTGGTAGTGCTGCCCTTTTTTTACGCGATTGAGGTCCAGTTTCATCGGCTTTTTAGGCGAACTCCACCACGAATTGAAACCTTTTTGGCGGATGCCAATGGTGTCCAGTTGGGTGCCGTCCAGGCTTACGGTGCAGATCGTGTAGGGGATATCCCGGATTTGGTGCTGTAAAAAATCGAAGGAGAAGATGTAATCCCGCTCCAGCGTATCGTTGAGGCCATCGTACAGCGAATGGATTTGGACCACGTGCACGCGGCTGCTGTCGAAAAGGGTTTGGCTATGGCTGGCTGGTAAAAGATGGAGGGCAGCGCCGGCGCTCAGGAGTAGTTTTTTCATAGCTGTACGTTTGTGTGCTGGAATTTAAAATAGGAACAAAGTTCCCAATCCCACGCTTCGTACTGACAGGGGTAGATTGCTCAAACGTTGGCGCCTGAGTCGCTTAGGTGTTGATATAAAAACCAAAAAGCGCCGGAGAGAACAAATGGAATACCCTACCAGCCCATAGCCATCAACTTAAGGTTTACTTACTTCGACATTCGATATTCTGCGGTTCGATATTCGATATTCCAACGTAGTTGGCTTAAAAAATATCGAATATCGAACCGCAGAATATCGAATGTCGAAGT
>JADLDL010000192.1 GCA_020846655.1 Saprospiraceae bacterium
CGAATGCTACAAGTCTTTCGCGGCGCTGCCGCTCGCTAAGTAATTAAAAATCAAGTTGTCACACCAAAATAGAGGTACAACTTTATTGCCGGGTTTTAGGGCGACAACTTAGAGTCGCTCGGCAGCCACCCGGCTGGTGTGCCGGGCCTCCTTTTTACTTTTTCAAACCTCCATTTTTATGAAAAAAATACTTCTGTTTGTCCTTTTGCTCCGGGTGCTCCACCTGGGCGCACAGTCTGACAGCCTGTGGGACGAAACCCGGCGGCACTCCTTTGAGTCGGGGCAATACACGTTCGCGCACTCAGGCAAAGACATCCCGCGGCATTTCCCGTTTGTCATGGTGCGGTATTTTGACGAAGGTGGCAATCCCATTTCCAGTTTCATAACCCTTACCGACGGTCGGTTGCTGAGTTCGGAAGAGGCCATTCAATACCTGGCACTCCCGCCCAACAGCCATGCCACCATGGCACAGGTCTGGTATGTACCGGTCGATCAGGTTAGTAAAGATGCGCGTATTGCTCTGGGTATAGCCGCCGCCGGGCATTGGCTGCCGGACCCCCAAAGGCAGGAACCACATGACTCTTCCAAGCCCTGGGACCCGGTAACCAACAACAAATATTTTGTCCTGGTACCCGACTGGACCGTCACGGCAGAGGACCGGGATTATCCGGGTATCAGCCGGGAGCAAATCCGCAACTATAAGGACTTGTACCTCCAAGCCACCAAAACGTATCCGACAGAGGTTTTGGAAAAATGGTATCGGCCCGGTGGCTGGGAGCAAGTGGTAATCGAAGGCTCACGGGCGCCCAACCCAGACTACCCGACCAAGAGTACGCAACGCTTTATTGAAAATACACAATGGAAAGCACATTTGGAGGCCCGCGGCGAGCCGGTGCGCTTGTCCGCATCGGAGCGCCTGCCCAACAACCCCGTGCATGCCCTGTGGAACAAACTCCAGGACGCCTTTGGCCAGGGACCCAAGTCCGGGCCTACAGGTGGCGGCGATGGGAGTACACCACCACCACCGCCGCCGCCGGCTATCCGTGCTACCGTGCAAACGCGGCCGGAACACATGGAGCAGGTGGAGCGCGATTTCAACAAAACCCCTGGTGGTATCGTGATCAGGGCCTTGCCGGAGCTGAAAAACGGCCGGATCGAGTCGGCCCGCTTCGACTGGGCCAGTGGCGATATTCTCCTCAACGGCGGCCTGCGGTTCCAGACGCGGCTGCGGCCCGACGAAATCGCCCAACTGGCCCGTCGGGCCATCAGTTATGACCGCCGCCTGGGCGTCAGCGACCAGACCACTCCCGTCAACCTGGAGCTCAGCAACCCCAACACCCGCGACCTGATTGAGGCCGACCTCTCCTTGGGGCCGCTGGCCTATGGGTACTCCATCCGGGGAGCATTTCCGGAAACCGACGAGTGGCCCGACGGTTTTGAAAATCCATATTTGGCCAAAATGAAAAAAATAAGGCGCTTTTTGTTCAACTGGTCGGAAGTAATGCGGCTGGCGGACCAAGCCCTCCGGAACGAAGAATCGCGTATTTTCCTGGAATTCAACCAGGTGGAATTTCAACTGAACCCGGCAGCCGGGCGGCTCGACGTGGGCGCCGTAGCGGTGCAAATCAGTTACACCACTTTTTTCAACCAATGGACCGGCAACAGCATACCGACCACCCAAAAACCGGAGATCGAGGAACCCTATCTGGCTGCTGCTGTCGATTATTTTCAACACCACTATGCCGCCCTGGAGGCGAAAAACCCGCGCCTGCAAAAAGTGCGGCTCCTGGCCGAAACCTACGCCCTGCTGAAATACCTGGTCGACCAGAACATCCGGATGGAGGGCTGGGATCAATTGCTGGCGCTTGAAGCGTTTCGGATCCCTTATACCTTTGAAAACTACAATGCAATAAGCCCCGACTGCGATATGGCGCGGGCCGCTGCCAGCGCCTTGTCGTACCTGAACTGGGTTCCCGACTGGCTCCTCAGCGCCGATAACCGCTTGCGCATCCTTGCCCTGCGCTTGCAATTGGCGCGCGAGGCGCAGGCGCCGGAGGCGATTGCCAAACACCGCAAGGCGCTGAGCCAAGCCTTGGCGGATTTGCCAGAGGGGTCGGCCTATTTTGCCGAGCGGACCCGGCTGCTCAGCGAATTGCCCCTGCAAACCGGCATGGGAATTTTAGGGAAACTGGACTTTGCCAACCGCTACGCCCAAAGCCATCCGGCCAAGGCCAATCAGTATTACGCCGAAGTCCGGCAGTACTTTGAAGCCTTGCGCCAGTTGGAGCCCCAATCCTATTACCCACTCAAGATGTTGTGTTCGCTGAATGGGCTCTACGACCGGGCCAGGGCCTCCGACGATAGCCTCTTCAGCCCCTTGCTCGAACGCGTCCGGCAAGCCGCCGAAGCGGGCCAGGTAGAAGCCCAAATGACGATGGCCGATTTTGCCTTGCGCGGTTTTTTGTCGGAAGGGCAGCAACCCGACTTCCTGGCAGCCGAAAACTGGTACCGAAAAGCCGCTAGTCAGGGCTATTCTGCAGCCTGGGTGAGCCTGGGCCAGCTCATTGGCTATGATCTGCGATACCGGCAAGACAAAAAGGAAGCCTTTGCCTGTTTTCAGCAAGCCGGCGACTTTCCCGACGCCCATTTCTGGCTGGGCTTCTGCTATGCCTATGCAGCCGGTACAGACAAAGACCAAAAGCAGGGTTTTGCGTTTCTCGAAAAATCGGCCTTCAAAGGCCATGCCTGGGCGCAATACTTCCTGGGCGAGGCGTATCAATTCGGATTTGGCGCCAGCAAAAACGCCTTGCAAGCCAGGTACTGGTACAAGCGCTCTGCCGACCAGGGGCTTAGCGACGCCGCAAAAGCGCTGCGCAGCCTGGAGTCCTGAGGTATTTCACCCCGGGCAGGGTTGTCGGTTCAACCCTGCCCCATTTTTTCATCTCCCAGTTATTTTTCATGCTAGTTTTTTTCATTCGCCAACTGCCCGCTGTGGTGGCCTTTCTGTTGTGCCACCCCTTGTTTTCCCAGCCTCTGCCAGCCCTTGCGTTGCAGGACACTATCGCCTGTTTGTACCAGGAGGATGCCGAGCACTTGCTGCATTTGTACCAACACTACCATGAAAACCCTGAATTGAGCGGTGCAGAGGCGGAAACCGCCAAGCGGCAGGCGGCCGAACTCCGCGCCCTGGGGTACGCCGTCCACAAAAACATAGGCGGTCACGGCGTCGTGGCGGTGCTGGACAACGGCCCGGGGCCGGTGATCTATTGGAGGGCCGATATGGACGCCTTGCCGGTCGAGGAAGGCAACCTACAGTTGGCGTATCGCAGCAAAAAAAAGGGGGTGGCGCATCTTTGTGCGCATGACTTGCACGCGACGCTGTTGGTGGGCATCGCGCATACGATGTACCGCCTGCGGCAGTACTGGAAAGGCAAACTGGTCCTGGTTAGCCAACCGGCCGAGGAAGGCCTGGATGGCGCCCGGGCTATGCTGCGGGACAGTTTGTACGCGCGGTTTGGCACGCCCGACTGTGTGCTGGCCTACCATATGGCTGCCGACCTGAAAGCCGGCCAGGCGGGTATTTGCCCCGGGCGGGCAATGGCGCTGACCCGTTTTCTGGACATCCGGGTATTTGGCGAGCCGGGGCACGGCGGCCATCCGCATCTGTGCGTGGATGCGCCGGTGCTGGCGGCTATGATCATCGTACGCTTGCAGGCGCTGGTGGCCCGCGAGATCAATCCCCTGGAACCGGCCGTATTGTCGGTCTGCGCTATCAATGGCGGCAGCCAATATGCCGCTCTGCCACCGTACGTGGATTTGAAAGTGAACCTTCGGTGTTTTTCGGAAGAGGTACACCAACAATTGCTGGAGGGTATCCGGCGGGTTTGTCGGGCCGAGGCCGAGGCTTCGGGGCTGGAGCCGGAGAAATTCCCACTGGTGCAGCCGTTTGCGACATACACCGAGGCTTTGTACAACGATCCGGCATTGGCAGGCTTTATGGCCGGGCAACTGAAAGCGGCCCTTGGTCCGAAACAAGTCCACGAATTGCCTCCGGTAACCACGGGTGAAGATTTTGCCCACTATGCTCTGGGGGGCAAAATACCCATCTTGCTGGTCCGGCTCGGTGCAGTATCGCCTTCGTTTTTTGACGAGCAAGGCAAGCCTACCCAACGCCTGGAACCCCTGCACTCGCCGAATTTTTACCCGGAACCGGAACTCGGGCTGCGCACAGGGGTACAAGCCATGACATATGGACTGATCGGCTTGTTTAACAAAGGGAAATAGATTGCCTGCCGCTTATTTTTTCAAATATTTTTCATCAAAAAACTCCCGGTATCCTTCGAGGGTCTTGTTTTTGAGCACCCGGCGGTAGTTTTCCTGGGTGATGGCGAAATATTCTTTGCTGTAACTGATTTTGGAGGTTTCGCCGAGGAATTCCTTGCGGTTTTTGACCTCGTTGTAATAGCGCATTACTTGTTCCTTGTTGTCAAACTTCCGGATCACCACGATGGGGGTATTGGTGTCGGTGCACAGGAAAATATTGGAAATGCGGAGTTGATCGGTTTTGTGAAACTCCCGGTTGTAATCTGAAATGGCTCCTTTGATATCGTCGAGGCGGACATCGCCGCTGACGGCTACCAGCAGGTAGTGTAGTTTGTCGTCTTCGACGGCAAAATCGTTGTCGAGGGTAGCCGTATTGGCGTTGGGATTGGCTTTGACGTCGTCCACTTCAAAGCCTTTGCAGGCGAGTACGCGGGCGATTTCCTTGGCCCTGGTGGCTTCGGCGCTTTCCGGGTAGCGGGCGATGACCTCTTTCAGGGCCTGGCAATAGGCGTCGTTGCCTTGGAGGCTACCGGTACACAGGGCGCTGAGCAGGGCAAATTTGGCCATGAGCGCGTTGGTAGACCCATATTTCCGGGGGGCTTCCTGGCAGCGGTCGAAGGCGGATTTGTAGTCGCCGTTTTGGAAATAGGAATAGGTTTGTTCGTAAAACTGGTTGAGTTCGCGTTCGCGTTCTTTGCTGGCGTTCAGGAAGTTCGGGTCGGTGATGGACCGGGCAAAGGGGCTGTTGGGGTATTTGCCCACCAGTTTGTCGAGGTAGAAGCGGGCGCGCTCGGGGTTTTTCAGGTCGGTGAAAGCCAGGTAGCAATAGTACCAGGTTTCTTTTTCGTACTTGAGGGTGTCGGGGTAGCGGGCCAGCATGTCTTCGAGCGTACCGCTGCAACGTTTGTTGTTTTCCAGGCGGTCGCGGAACAGCACGCCGAGGTTGTACATCGCCTCATAGGTAGAGAGGTGCAGGGTGGCCAATTCGGCTTCGCTGCTGGGTACGCCCTGGAAAATATCGCTCAGGTCGGTGTCGTTCAGGTCGTTGGCGTTGAGGCTGTCTGCTCCGGCCACATCGTTGGGGCCGCTGGTCACGGGGCGGTTGCTGCGGCGCCAGTTGTCTTCTTGTTTTCGATCGCCCCAGGCTTTGTTAAAGTCTTTTTTGCCTTTTTTCAAAAAGGCTTCATTGTAAAAATAGAAGGAGCTGGGGGCTTGTCCGGCTACGGGGGTGGTCAGGCTTTTGGGGCCCGGGGTAGTGGCGGGTTTGGCGGCGGCTTTCTTCTGCGCTTCGGCGGCAGCGGCGATGGCCTCTTCCTCGCGTTGTTTTTTGATTTTTATGGCCAGTTCTTTGCGCTCTTCGTCGCTCATGTTGTAGATGCGGACGATGCTGTCATTGGCGGCGATGGTGGTGATATACCGGGCGATATCCGTGAGGTTTTCGGCGTAGGTGCTGACGCGTTTGAAGCGTTCGTCGGCAGCCGGCAATACGGTGAGGGTGCTGTCGTAGTATTTTTTAGCCGACACAAAATCCTCGCTTTCAAAGTACAAATCAGCGAGTTTCAGGTAGGATTCGCTGCGTTGGTTGGTGTTGGCGACACTGAAATTGAGCGATTTACGGTACAGGACTATGGCGTCTTTTTTGAGCCCGTCGTTGAGGGCAATTCCGGCCATGACGAAGTAGATTTGATCGCGGAATTCAGCATTTTTGCTCTCTTTCGCCATTTTTTCCAGGGACTGGTTGGCCTCGGCGCTGCTGATTTTGCCATTGGCCCAGCCGGCCTGGATCAGGTGCAGGCGGGCGTTGAATTCCATGGTGTATTCGGGGTTGCTGTTCAGGGTGGTTTCGAGTGCGGCGTAGGCCTTGTCGTTTTGTCCGAACTGCTCGTACAATTGGGCCAGAATATAGGCCAGGCGGGCGCGTTCTTTCTTTTTTCCGGCCAGTTGGACGGCGCGCTCCAGCGGTTCCACGGCTTTGTCGTACCGTTTTTGTTTCATCCACAGGTAGGCTTCCGCTTTGGCCAGTTCTTTGCGCTGGTCGGCCGGGAAAAAGCGGTCGTCTTCCAGTTCGCGGAACAGGAAATCGGCCTCATCGTATTTTTCGCGCTCCACCAGGGTGCGGCCATACCAGATCATGGCTTTTGGAAACGCAGCAGTACGCGACAGGCCCTTGTCATACGGGTTTTCGCCAGCCAGCACCAGGTCTTCTTTCGGGGCTGCCGGAGCGGGCGTCGGGGTGGCGCCTGGTTTGGACGTATCGGTGGCTTTGCCGTCTTTCTTGGTGTTTTTTTTCTTTTTGGACGATTTCTTTTTCTTCCGGGACGTCTTTTTCTTCTTCTTTTTGCTGTTGGTTTTCTTCTTTTTTACGGACTCTTTTTTCTTTTTGCCGCTCTTGAGTTTGGACTTGTTTTTTTTCTTGGGGTCGTGTTCTTCCCGGATGTATTTGAACGTGGCCTCAGCCGTTTCAAAGTCGCGTTTGAGGTATTGCGCCTGCCCGATCATACTGTAGCAGTCGTCGGTCCAGTCGCTCACGCGGTGAATGGCAATCGCCTTGGAGGATTTGAGAATGACATTGTCCATGTCGCCCCGGATGGGTTGCGGGTCGGCGGCGGCATAGGGATACAGGTCGAGGATCTGGCTGTAGTTGTCGGTGTAGGCGAGTTCTTGTTTTTGGAGCGCCAGCGTCAGCAACTCATCGGCATTGAACCAATAGTTGTAGCGCGAAGTCATGTTGTGGTAGCCTTTTTTCAGCCAGCCGACTTCGGCGTTTTTCTTTTTAGTCGTTACGCAAGCGCCGGCCATCAACAGGACGGCCAGGCTCATGAAAATTATCCGGACGTGTTTCATATTTACCAGTACAAGTGAGCGGGATTGCCGGGGTGTGGCAATGGTAGTGAATGGTGCAATTTTTCCCGAAAGGGTTGTTTCAATTTGTCAGTTTAACAAAATTTCACCGGGTTTGGGGCGAAATAGGCATACCCGGCAACACAATTTAGCCGAACTTTGCGGCGTGCTTTATTCGACTGGCAAAGTCAATACCAATTCAAGCATATCCAAACAGGGATGCAAAAATATCTCGCTTTTCTTAAAAAATTTGCAAACTTCTTTCGCCGCCACGGTGACGACGAACGCAGTTTGATGGAAAAACTGCGCGACAAATACCGGCTGGTGATCATGAACAACGACACCTTCGAGGAGATGATGTCGGTCAAACTCACGCCGCTCAGTGTCTATATTTTCCTGAGTTCACTTGTGGTCGGCACCGCCATTTTGATGACGGTTCTGATCGTATACACCCCCCTGAAACGATATATTCCGGGGTACGGCGATTTTCAGCGCGACGCTGAGATTGCAGAACTGACGACCAAGGTATCCAGCCTGGAAAACGAAATAGAGGCTCACCGCGCATACAACGAGAATTTCCGGAAAATCCTGGTCGGCGACCTGGCCGATATGAGCAAGGAGGCCGTTGAAAAAAAGGGGCAACCCACCACGGCGGTCGATTCTTCGGCTAAAAAAGTGGACCGGATCGGCGAAGATGAGCAATTGAGGGCGGCTGTAGCCAAAGGCACCTTCTCGGGCGGGGGAGGAGCAGCGGCTGGGGTACAAGGCCTGAACCCCGTCCTCTCGCGCGAACAACCCCTGGAACAACAGTTTTTTATGCCGCCGGTATCCGGCGAAGTGACATCGGTGTTTGACCTCGGGAAGAATCACTTTGGCGTCGACATTGCCGCACCCAAAAATACGGCCGTCAAATCGGCTGCAGACGGCGTGGTGATTTCGGCAGGCTACACCGTAGAAACCGGCTATAGCCTGGCCGTACAACACCCCAATAACGTGGTGACCATGTACAAACACAATTCCGTGTTGCTCAAACAAACCGGCAGTACCATCAAAGCCGGCGAAGCAATTGCCATCATCGGCAACTCAGGCGAAAATACCTCCGGCCCGCACCTGCATTTCGAATTGTGGCACAAAGGCCGCCCCGTAAACCCCAGCGATTACATCAATTTCAATTGAACCCCGGCCCCTCCGGCTGATCGGGCGGGCAGTCTTGGCCCGGCCCCGGTTCTTCTTGTATCCTTCCCCTGGCGCGGAACGCTTGGCTGGTACAACTATCCTGTAAAATGTCAGGGTTATCAGGTTTTCCTGTTGGATGAGCCAGTTGCCTGGGCACGCATCAACCAATCTGCCACAACTTTAGGAAAAATCGGGCTGCGCAACCCGATAGTCAGCGGGGCTCGTCGGGTATTGCACCCTAGCGGCCGAGTTGGAGAACCAGATTACTAACCGCCCGGGCCATAAACCCTGAATGCGCTAAGGAGGTCGGGGTCGTATTGAACCTCTTGCAATGTGGAAGAAAAAAATCAAGCCGGGAGATTTCATCCGGCAGAAAACTACGGGCGACGTCTGGCAGGTCGCCTTCGAACGACAGGATGTGTACGTCTGCCGGCCGGACAAACCCGGTGCGCCACAACAGATTGTCAGTATCAATGATGCCAGCCGTATCCCAGAGCCTTCCCCAACACAAAAATTACCGTGAAGCAGCGGGATAGCCTTGCGTTATTTTTAATCCTGGTTGGTACGAGCCGTTGGGTGCCCTTCGGCAATGAGGACAACTATATGACGCTGGCCAAGGCCTGGTTTGATTTTATACCGTCAGCATAGCACTCAAAATCCTGTTGTTCTGGGGATATGCCCGCGTATTGAGCGGGTATATCCACTTCAGGACCTGTTCAGAAAAGCAGAGTACATCCAAACCTGTTTTTCCTGTGCCCGGATGTAATCGCTCATCAGGGCATTGGTGCCTTCGTCGTCGGCTGCTGCCGAAAGATTCAACAACTTGCGTTGAAGTGTGATAATCGTTTTGAACGATTGGAGGATATCTTCCACAGCCTTGGTGCCATCCGAAACCTCCTGGCTTTCCTGGATCTGCGAAATGCTTTTGTAGTCGGAATATCGGTGGCGGGGAGCATACCCCAGGGTGAGGATGCGCTCGGCTACTTCATCAATTTTCAGCAGCAGATCGTTGTATAGTTCTTCAAATTTGAGGTGGAGTTCGAAGAATTTTTCACCCTTGATGTTCCAATGGTATCCCCGGGTGTTTTGATAAAAAATGGCGTAGTTGGCGAGCAGTTCGTTCAGGCTTTCGGCCAACTGGCCGGATTGGGCAGTGTCGAGTCCGATGGCATTCATATTTTTCATGGAGTAGTTTTTTTAATTAGAAATGCGGCACACCGGCATCTAGGCGCGTTGGCAGCAGCCAACAGCCGGCCGCCCTGCAAAATTGGTAAATATCTTACATGGATGTGGTGACAAAAGTCACAGCTCGCTCGAAACGGCCCTACCGACCTTTGCCTGCTGATTTGTAGAAAACTACCGCAACGCTCCATGATTCGAATCGTTTTGCTCTTGGCAGGAACCCTGCACATTACCGTTTTATGTGCCCAACAACCCGCTTCGGCACCGCCGACGCCAGTGCCAGCCGCCACGATCCGGCAAGCCTTCCAGCAAGGCCAATTCAGCGGCGGTTTTCGAAGTTTTTTGATGGCCACCGACAATGCCCGCCAGTTGTCGGACTACCACGCCTGGGCGCTTGGCGGGAGCCTGCAATTCCAGACGGCTACCTGGCGGGGTTTCCGGCTCGGCATCGGCGGGGCCTTTAATTTCAACCTGCTCTCCTCGGATCTGGAGGCCAAAGACTCCCTCACGGGCGCCGCCAATCGCTACGAAATTGGTCTGTTTGATGTAGAAAACCCTTCCAACCGCCGCGACCTCGACCGACTGGAAGAACTTTGGCTGCGCTACCAATGGAAAAAAAGCCGCATCACCCTGGGCCAGCAATTGCTGCAAACACCCCTGATCAACCACCAGGATGGCCGGATGCGCCCAACTGCCGAAGCCGGTGTTTGGCTCGAAAGTGAGGCCCTGCCCCAGACCCGGATCGAAGGCGGTTGGCTTTGGAAAATCTCGCCGCGCAGCACCGTTCGTTGGTACGGGATCGGCGAATCGATCGGCTTGTACCCCAAAGGCCTCAACCCAGATGGCACGGGCAGCGGCTATCCGGCGCATTTGAAAAGCGCTGGTGTCGGTTTGTTGGGTATCACACGGCACTGGGGCAAACGTGCCAAAGTGCAACTCTGGGATCAGTATGTGGACAATATTTTCAACACCGTATTGGCGCAGGTCGATTATTCCCAGCCGCTCCGCCAAGGCCACGGACTGCTTTTCGGCCTCCAATACACCGCCCAACAGGCACTGGCCGAGGGCGGCAACCCGGATGCCCGCCTGGCTTATTTTCAAAAAGGCGGACGCTCCTCGGCGCTCAGCCTGCAAGCCGGCTGGCAGCGCCAGGGCTGGCAGGCCCTGGCGGCCTACACCCGGATCGGCGCCAGTGGGCGTTTTTTGTCGCCACGGGAGTGGGGGCGGGAGCCGTTTTATACGTTCATGTCCCGCGAACGGGTGGAAGGCAGCGGCGATGCGCAGGCCGCCACGGCCCGGCTCATCTGGCAAAATGCCAGCCAGAAACTGCGCCTCGAACTGGCCTATGGCCGTTTTTACCTGCCAGACCTGCGCCGGGTAGCCCTCAACAAATACGCCTTCCCGGCGTTCCAACAAGTCAACATCGACCTGCGCTACACCTTTGGCGGGGCATGGGAGGGCCTGCGGGCACAACTTCTGTATGTGTGGAAAGGCCGCTTGGGGGAGGTGTACGGCCAGGACAAATACGTGATCAACCGGGTAGATGTATCGCTGTACAACCTCATTTTGAATTACACGTTTTGATTCGGCGCGCAAAATTGCTCTTTGTGATAAATGTCACGCGGCAGGTGCCGGTGATTTTATCATCTTTGTCAAATTAAAGCAAGCGCTGCAACCATGGAACTACTCTCTCAACCCTGGCCCTGGTGGGCAGGCGGCCTCGTCGCCGGCCTTACGGTGCCGGTCCTGCTGGTTCTGGGCAACAAACATTTTGGCCTGTCGGCCAACCTGCGCCACCTGTGCGCCGCCTGTTTCCCGGCCCGTATCCCGTTTTTTCAATACGACTGGAAAAAAGAAGCCTGGAACCTCTTTTTTGCCAGCGGTATCGTGATCGGAGCCATCATCGCCTCCACCTGGCTGGCCAACCCCGAGCCAGTGCAAGTGGCGCCTCAATTGGCCGCCGAACTTCAGGGCTACGGCATCACAGACTACAGCAACATGATCCCCACCCAACTGGTGTCCTGGGAAAGCCTGCTGACGCTCCGGGGCTTCATCCTGCTGGTGGTGGGCGGATTTTTGGTCGGTTTCGGCA
Source organism: Saprospiraceae bacterium (assembly GCA_020846655.1). Taxonomy (GTDB): domain Bacteria; phylum Bacteroidota; class Bacteroidia; order Chitinophagales; family Saprospiraceae; genus M3007. The sequence goes on from JADLDL010000192.1 coordinate 11,615, forward strand.
CCCGTTACGCTGGTGGCTGCACCAGCGGCCACGCCATCATGGGCTTGTCCGATCTTCAGGTGCCCTCGCTGCTGGCCACCATCTCGTTTATGGTGGGCGGTTTTATTATGGCCAACCTGGTTTTGCCTTATATCCTTGCACTTTAACCCTCTTTTTGTCCTGTTTTTAAAAAAAGACTGTATGGCTGAAGTACAAGTAACTGAACCTGAAATCCCTGTCCTGAGCCCCGAAACGGACTTTGAGGTGCGTTCGCTCGACACCATGTGTATCAACGAATCGCAACTCCAGCACCCCTGGTGGCACAACCTGAAATACCTCGTCTGGGGGATCATTTTTGGCATTGCCTTCGTCAAAGCAGAAATTATCTCCTGGTTTCGGATGCAGGAAATGTTCCGCCTCCAATCTTTCCATATGTACGGCGTCATCGGCACCGGCGTCGCGATCGGGGCCTTGTCGGTCTGGCTTATTAAAAAATTCAAGATCAAAACCATTTATGGTGAGTCGATAGAATTTCACCGTAAAAAATTCAACAAGGGCCAGGTTATCGGCGGCCTCATCTTTGGGTTGGGTTGGGCGATGACGGGGGCTTGTCCCGGACCGCTGTTTGCCCAAATCGGCACCGGCGCGCTGGTGGTTGCGGTGCCCTTGCTGAGTGCCATCGCCGGCACCTGGGCCTACGGGTACTTCCGCGACCGCCTGATCCATTAAATTCTTTGTTATGAAAGCACTTTTTCTGCTGCTCAGCGGCGTATTCCTATCGGTAATGGCTTGTACCAACGCTGCGTCGACCGCAGTTGTCGATGTGGCCAAGGCTAAATCGTTGCTGGCCGATCCCGCCGGCCAATTGCAAGTGGTGGACCTCCGTACGCCCCCTGAAGTGGCGGCTACGGGCATCCTGCCCGGTGCTACAGCCATCAATTTTCGTCGCGCTGATTTTGCTGCGCAAATAGAAAAATTGGATAAAAAACGGCCGGTTCTGGTCTATTGTGCGGCGGGCAGTCGCAGTGCCCAGGCAACCCAGGTGTTCCAGCAGGCCGGTTTTTCCACCATTTACGACATGTCGCCGGGTATGAGTGGTTGGTTGGCCGCCGGCGAACAAACCAGCAACCCGAACTAAACAACATCATGACAAGTATTTTTCAGAACTGGCACGCGATGCGCCTGCTCCGCGCAGGAATCGCCGTTTGGGCTTTTGTAGAAGCCTTTCGCACCGGACAGTGGATTTTGCTCGCGCCGGGGAGCATTTTTGCCCTGCAAGCCATCTTCGACGTCGGCTGTTGCGGCGCCGCCGGCTGTGCCGCTCCGCCCATGCCCAAGACCACCGAACAGGCCCTGGCCACCGAAGTGGTCGAATACGAAGAGGTCCGCTAGGCACTACTGTGGTGAATAAGCTGTGGCGGCTTGCACCAACGTCAACCCGCTACATGATCCTTGTCGTTTTTGCAAGTTTCCTACTCCTTCAACTTTAGGGAAACAAAATGACAGATCCATACAACATGAGCCGTTTGTTGAATAAAGTTGCCATTGTTACCGGCGC
>JADLDL010000193.1 GCA_020846655.1 Saprospiraceae bacterium
GGGGGAAATGTTATGTCGCTACGCTCCATATAACGCGGTTTTGGCTGGCGTAGCCAGACAAAATTTCCCCCTTTGGAGGGGGCAGGGGGAGGACTACGGGCGCAGAGGGTGTTAAAACAATAACTGGCCAAGGATTTTAAAAGTAAAATCTTCACACACCCCGAAACACGCACCCCGAAACACGAAACACGCACCCCGAAACACGGAGAGGAGGGGTCCTAGCGGTTGTTCTTGTCAGAGATTAAGGCTAATTTTGTATTTGAACGAGTCAAATCATTTGATAATGGAACTGAAACTTGAAATACGTTATGAACAATTACTTCAATTGTTTCGACAACTTCCGTTTAAGGAAAAAAAGCAGTTTCTCAGAGAAATTGAAAAAGAGATTATAGACGTTAGTGCCGGAATTGATTTGGAAAGCAAGTTGACAGATCATCCCAGGATGGATATGAAAAATGCTGCTGCGTTGTTATTAGAAGATTATCGGCACGACGAAGATCTCACGATTTTTACAGCCATAGACGCCGATGACTTTCATGACGCAAGGTGAAATTTGGCAAGTCAATTTGGACCCAACTCTTGGAGCCGAGATTAAAAAATCTCGGCCAGCAATAATTGTCAGCGATGATTCAGTTGGAATTTTGCCACTTCGGGTCATTGTACCGCTTACAGAATGGAAGCCACAATATGGCGCTGCACCGTGGATGGTAAAAGTAGAACCGACTTTGTTGAATGATCTTTCAAAGCCATCTGCTGCGGATTGTTTTCAGTTGAGGTCAGTCTCTCAAATCAGATTTTTGCGAAAAATTGGCGATGTTTCACCTGATGTGATGGCGGAAATTGGCCACGCAATAAAAACAGTATTGAACATTTAATTCATTGCCAAATAGAAAACTGGAGCCCCCTGGATTCCTGAAAAATCAACCCAGGCGGCTCCAGCCCCACAACTCAATTTTTCGCCGGCAAAAAGCCGTATTCTTTGCCGTACCGGAGCATTTGTTTGACGAAGTCCGTCTCTTTTTCAACTCGTATGTCGCTGATGTTGCCTTGGGCGTCGGTTACCGGCACCAGGCGGGGCTGCACAAACCCGGAGTAGACTTTGGTGGGCAATTTGGCATAGCGGCCTTTTACCTCCTTGACGAGTTCGGGATCTACTTTCACCCCGTAGGTTTCCACCAGTTGGCTGGCGGCGGCAAAGTCGCCTTCCGATTTGATGCGCTGGATTTCGGCGAGCAATTGACCGAAGAGGGTGCGGAGTTTCGCGTAATCGCGGATGTCGAGGTAGGTTTTGCCGTTGCGCACTTCTTTGACCACTACACCCTCGGCTTTTCCTTTTTCATACACCCAATTGGAGACCAGCAGGCGGTTGCGCATGTGGTCTTCTTCGATATTGTCGCCCGGCTGGATGCGGCGCAGTTGCTGGAGCATGCCGTTGCGGAGGTAGCTGTCGTATTCGGCTTTGTAGGCCTCCTGAGTGGGTAGCAAGCCCCATTCCACGAGTTTGGGATCGGCCATGAAGTAGAGCGCGACGAGGTCGGCCCGGCCTTCTTCGAGGGTGCTGGCATACTGTTTCAGGGTGATGTTGGGGGCCGCGACGCCGGGGTTCAATTGGCCGCTGGCATGCCCGATGACCTCGTGCAGGGCGGTGTGCATTTTGCCGCAGGCTTCGGCAAATTGAGCGGCGATGGCCACTTCTTCGGGGTCGTTGGCGAATTCGGCCACGGCAGCGGCGCCGCCGGCTTTGCCATAGGCGTTTTCGATGTTGTTGAGGCTGATGGATTTGGAGCCGTAGTCTTCGCGGATCCAGTCGGCATTGGGCAGGTTGATGCCGATGGGCGTCGAGGGAGCGGTGGCGCCGCCTTCCATGGCGACGTTGATCACCCGGTAGGAAATACCCCTTACGTTTTTCTTCTTGCAGGCGGCCGGGATGGTGCTGTTGTCTTCGAAATACTGAGCGTGCTGGCTCACGATCGCCATTTTTTTGGTGGCATCGGGGTCGTTGTACTGCACCACCGATTCGTAGTCGCCTTTATACCCCTTGGGGTCGTGGTACACTTCGATAAAACCGTTGATAAAATCGATGGTACTGGTGGTGTCTTTTACCCAGGCGATGCTGTAGGCGTCAAATTTTTTGAGATCGCCGGTCTGGTAGTATTCGATAAGCAAACCGATGGCTTTTTTTGCTGCTCGTTTTCGGCAAAAGGCATTGCTTTTTGCAGGTTGGCCACGATTTGGTCGATGGCGGCACCGTACATATTGCCTTGGCCGGCGCGCCAAACCCGCTCGAGGGGCTTGCCGTCGGGGCCGGCTACCAGTTTGGAGTTCAGGCCGAAAGAGGGCGATTTGGGGCCTGCGGCCTTGCGCAGTTTTTCATAAAACTCGTCTACCTGGGCGGCGCTGAGGTTTTCATAAAAATTGATAGCCGAGGCTTTCACCACGTCGGCGCCTTCGGCTTTGTTGGTGCGTTTGGCCAGTATGGTGGGGTCAAACAGGACGGGCGTCAGCCGGGCGATCAGGGCCGCCGGTGTTTCGCCGGCCTGGAGGGGCAGCGCTTTGGCGTCGCTGTTGCTGACCAATTGGGCAAAATAGGCGCTGGAGATGCCCGGCAGGATTTTGGCTTCGTTGTAGTGGTGGTGAATGCCGTTGCTAAACCATACGCGTTTGGCATACACCTCGAAGGCCTTCCAGTCGGCGCTCGTGCGCTCGCCGCTGTAGCTGGTTTCGATGGCTTCCAGGGTTTTGCGAACGCTCAGGTTGTACTGGCAGTACTGGTCGTAGATGATATCGCGGCCGGAGAGAGCGGCTTCGCCGAGGTAGTAGATAAATGTTTTTTGCCGCAGGCTCAGTTGGTCCCAGCCAGGCAGGTCGTAGTGCAGCACCTGGAGGTCGGCAAACGTATCAAGTACAACAGGAATATTGGCGGCGGGTGGCGGTGGGGCAACAGCCGTGGGTTCTGTTTTGGGTTGGCAGGCGGTAACGACAAAAAGCCCGGCGCAGAGCAAGGCAGGCAGTACGGTGTTTTTCATACGTTTGAAACTTGGTTAGGCAGAAATAATAAAGGGCAATGGGGCGGTTGATACTCCTGGGAAAACGCGGTGAAACGACTATTTTTTCTCGGCGACCAATTGCATGAGTTGATCGTGCAGGTCTTTTATTTTTGGCTCAACCGGGTGCGCGGCATCGCCCCACACGATGCGGCGTTTTTGCCCATCGTCCTGAAATTCAATGAATTGGTACATATTGCCGGGGTACATAAAATCCAGTTGCAGCAAGCCCAGGGATTCGGCGCTTTCAAACAACGGATTCGCCGCTTTCTTTTTAATCCCTGTCATTTCAACGGGCTCGGGCGCCTTATGTGCCAATTTGAACAGCTGCCCGTTTTCGAGCAGCGTGTAGGTCGTTTCGGCGCCGGTGAAGCCGCCGCCGTGGCCAAAGGAAAGGCGATCTTCGGGAAGGGTTTGGGCGGTGTATTTGGGGTGTTTGCACTGGCTGGAGAGCAACAGCATGCAGAGAAGCGAGGCAGAAAGGAAAAGGATCTTCATGAGCCGGAGATTGATGTTCCGGCAAAAATAGTGGTTTGCCCGTAGAGTTGGCTGCCGTTGTAGCCCAAGCGACCACAACGACAGCCAAAGTCTCTACCGATTGATCAGAACCGCAGGCCCATTGTCAGGGCCGCTGTGGAATTGAAGCCCAGGTCGGTCCCCACCTGGTTGTTTTCCAGGTTGACGGAGTTGTCGGCCAAGAGAAGGTTCATGCCCGGGATGGTTTCCAGGTTGACAAAAAATCGCTTGTTGAGGTTGTACTGTACCCCCAGCACATAGCCGGCACTCAGCGCTGCATACCAATTGGTAAAATCGTCGTTGAAACGCAGGGCCAGGGCTCCGCCAAATTCGAAACCGTGGTTGAAGGTAAGGTGCTCGCCCAGGGACTTGCGTTTTTCCAGGCCGTAGGTAAGCCCCAGGCTCATCTGGGCATTGGCACTGCTGGGCGAGTTGTTGGCTGAAATGTTGCCAAACACAGCCCGCCAGCGCCGGTACTTGTTTTCGCTTTTTTGTTTCTTAAAAACGAGGCTGAACGAGTTGTCGCCGCCCAGGTTGATGCCATCGAAACGAACGCCCAGTTCGCGCGTGGGTGCTGCCGGTTCAGTTTGGGCATAGGCATGGGTGAGACAGCCCGCCAGCAGCAGGCACAAAAGAAATACATTCTTCATAAGCAAATGGATTTGAAATGGTTGTGTGCTTCCTGAACGGGGTTTGCCGCCGATATGCTGCTCCCTCTAAGCGCCAGCCAGGCGAATTTAACAAAACTTTAGCGGCCTGTTTCTTGCCCTGCATGCAGCCCTCGGGGCAAAAAAAATCCGCGTACTTCCGGAAAACCGGAGGCACGCGGATGGCGTAGCCGGCGGGCATCGTACCCGCGCCGACTTAGGCTAATTCGAGGGGCCGGGGGGCGGCAGCCAGAATTTCCGGCTTGGCCTCGTCGGCAAATTTTTCAAAGTTTTTGATAAACTCGTTGGCCAGTTGGTTGGCCTTGGCGTCGTAGGCGTGTTTGTCTTTCCAGGTATTGCGCGGGCTCAGAATTTCATCCGGCACATTCGGGCAGGATTTGGGCATAGACAAGCCGAATACCTTGTGCTGGCTGAATTCCACGTGCTCCAGGTCGCCGTTGAGGGCTGCGGTGATCATGGCGCGGGTGTAGGCCAGTTTGATCCGGCTGCCGACGCCGTAGGAGCCGCCGCTCCAACCGGTATTGATCAGCCAGACGTTGGCTTTGCTCTTGCGCAGTTTTTTGCCCAGCATATCGGCGTATTTCGTCGGGTGCAGCGGCAGGAACGGTGCGCCAAAGCAGGCCGAGAAGGTCGTTTTCGGGTCCGTCACACCCACTTCCGTGCCGGCTACTTTGGCGGTGTAGCCGCTTACAAAATGGTACATAGCCTGTTCGGGGGTGAGCCGGCTGATCGGAGGCAGCACGCCGAAGGCATCGCAGGTCAGGAAGAAAATGTTCTTCGGATGGCCTTGCGCGTTGCTGGTGGGCACGGCATTGCTGATGAAATGGATGGGGTAGGACACCCGGGTGTTTTCGGTGATGCTGCGGTCGGCGTAATTGACCTCACGGGTGCCTTCCAGGAAGGCGATATTTTCCAAAATGGCGCCCTGGCGGATCGCGCGGAAGATGTCCGGCTCTTTTTCTTCAGTCAGGTCGATGCATTTGGCATAGCAGCCGCCCTCGAAGTTGAACACCTCGGCGTCGCTCCAGGCGTGCTCGTCGTCGCCGATCAGGGGCCGGTTGGGATCGGCGCTCAGGGTGGTTTTGCCGGTGCCCGAGAGGCCGAAGAACAGGGCGATGTCGCCGTTGTGGCCAACGTTGGCCGAGCAGTGCATAGGCAGGGCATCGGTTTTGGTGGGCAAAACAAAATTGATCACCGAGAAGATGCCTTTTTTGATTTCGCCGGTATAGCCTGTGCCGCCGATGAGCAGGCGTTTTTTCTTGACGTTGATGATGGCAAAATTGTGCTGCCGGGTGCCGTCGACGGCCGGGTCGGCTTTAAAGCCCGGCGCGCAAAGGACCGTCCAACTCGGATCGAACTGCAGCAGTTCTTCTTTGCCGGGGCGGCGGAACATGTTGTAGGCAAACTGGTTGCTCCAGGGGAATTCGGTAATGACGCGGAGCCGTAGGTGGTAAAGTGGGTCGGCGCTGGCATTGGCTTTTACATCGCGCACGTACACCTCTTTTTTGCGGAGGTAGGAGCAGGCTTTGCGCCAGAGCTGGTCGAATTTTTTCGGGTCGAAGGGTTTGTTCACTTTGCCCCAGTGGACTTTGCCGCGCGTGTTGCTGTCTTCTACGATAAACCGGTCTTCGGGCGAGCGGCCGGTAAATTCGCCGGTGTGGATGACCAGGGCGCCGCTGTCGGCCAATTGGCCCATGTTTTTGCGGATGGAATGTTCGACCAGTTCTTCGGGGAGGAGGTTCCAATAAGCCGTTTTAATACCTTTCAACCCAAGGGGGTCGAGCGTAGCGGCAGGGTTTTTAAGTCCAACTTCCTGCATGTGCGTTGTTTTAAATGGTTAGGCAATGTGTGCGGGCGGTCTTGCCGGGGTTTCGCTGATATAGGTGGTGGTGACAGCGGTAGTGTGTTGCGGCGCCAGGAATCCCGGGGTGCTCACAAACACCGTACAAAGATACGGCAGGACCTTGTGTTTTGCGTATGCCGGAAGAAATTTTTAGAATTTTTCAAAACAAGTAACAAAAGTATGTTCGGCGATCGGCTAGAAATCCGACAACAAATGCTTGAAAAAGTAAAAATCAAACGGCTATTCAAAATATAATTTCAAAACACTCTTGGTTGAAAGCCTTTCTCCGGTAGCCCTTTCCCTGCCAACACCCTTTTACATTTTGTCTTTTACATGTTACATTTTGCCTTTCCTCCTTTCCTCCTTTCCTCCTGGCCTCGTTCATTGCACCACGGCTACCAGTTTTCCGTCGGGACTGGCGGCCAGGCGGGTTATTTTCTGGACACCGTAGCGGCTCCAGTCGGCCACTTCTTTCCAATCGCTTTGGCGGCTGGGGTGGTATTGGTACAATTTGGGGCCGCTGCCGGCCAGCAGGGTGCCGTCGGGCAGCACGATAAAATCTTCGCTGCCGGGCAGGGTTTTCACGAGGATCTCGGAGCTCTTTTTCTGGAGGTCGTAGGTTTTGACAAACCAGGTTTGTTCGGTGGCTTTCTGGATGTAGGCCAGGCGGCCGTCGGGCATTTTTTGCAGGCTGCGCCCGATGTTGAAGGCCACGCGGGTGGGCTGCTGGCGGCCGGTGCCGACGAGGGCCAGCGCGTGGTTGGTGCTGATGTCGCCCACCAGGAACAGGGCCACGAGTGTGTCGCGCAGCCAGCAGTGGTAGCCCACGTTGCTGAGTTCCGGGAAAATGGGCCGGCCGTTGTTGGAACGGTCTGTGGGGAAAGCCCAGAGCCGTTGTGCGCCGTCGGGTTCTACGCGGACGGCCGAGAAGGAGCGCCCGCCGGGCATCAGGGTGGGCGAGTATTCGGGCGTGGTAGTGGCGGTCACGCGGGTGCTGGTGTTGAGCAGCAGGTTGAGGGCGAAGATGTCGGTTTGGGTGGTGTCGGAGGGCTGCTGCACGGTGAGATACAATTCGTTGGGGCCGAAAAAGGCGGGTTGGTTGTTGTATCCTTTGGGGTTGAAGGCCGTGAGGAAGCGGGGCGCACCGGGGCGCCAGAGGCCGTCGGTGGGCGTGGGCAGGGCGAACGACAAGACGTCGAAATGTTCGAGCCGTTGGGCCGCTGCGCCGGGCAGCAACAGCCAGAGCGAGAGGAAAAAAGCAATATTTTTCATAGATGTAGGGCGAATTTCCAATTCGCCTGTGCGTAACGTGACATGGGCGAATTGAAAATTCGCCCTACTTTTTATAATCCAGAATACTCAGTTGTTCGCGGCACAGTTCCAAATCGCCGGGATCATTGGACGCAATCACCAGCAGGCGCTCGCCGGCGTACGTCTCCACCAGGCGTTTGAACCAGGCGACGGCCTGCACATCGAGATTGGTGGTGGGTTCGTCAAGCAGCAGCACAGGGGTATCGGAGCAAACCGCCAGGGCCAGTTTGACCCGTTGTTTCATACCCGAGGAAAAAAAACGCAGTTCCTTGTGCCGGGCGCGGGGCAGGTCGAGCAGTTCGTAGAGTTGTTCGGGGCTGAATCCGGGCAGAAGAGGCTTCAGGCGAATGTGGAAATCGAGGGTTTCGGCGAGGGTAAACTCCTCGATCAGTTCGATGTAGGGCGCGGCGTAACTCACCCTCCGGTACACCTGTTCGGGCTCCAACACCCCTTGGTTTTCCTGGAAGGCAATTTTGCCTTTGGACAAAGACAGGTGCCCCGACAACACTTTCATCAGGGTGGATTTGCCCGAGCCATTGGGGCCCAGCAGCGCATACCGCTGGCCTGGCTGAAAAGCATAACTCAGCCCCCGGAAAATCCAGTCGAAGCGAAAACGTTTGCCGGCATCGGTGAGTTGGATCTGCAAGGGCTGTTGTTTTTTTAGTCTAAGGCCGGTTCGGCAATCCGGCCGGCGGAATTGAGCGAGCGGAACCCTTTCATCAGGCCGCGTTTGGCTTCGCGCGCGAAGGTGACGATCTCGTCGCGGTAGGGCGAAGGTTCGATCTCCGCTTCGATGGCCGTCAGGGCGCTGCGCACGCTGAGGCCGCGCACAAACAGGATCCGGTAGATGTCTTCGATGTGGTGCATGGCGCTTTGGGTGAACTTCGCGCGGCGCAGGCCTACGCGGTTGATGCCGGCATAGGAAAGCGGCTCGCGGGCGGCCATCACGTAGGGGGGCACGTCTTTGCGCACCAGGGAGCCGCCGCCCACCATCACATTGCTGCCGATACGCACAAACTGGTGTACGGCCACCATGCCGCCCAGGCGGGCGTAGTTGCCCACGTCGATATGGCCGGCCAGGGTGACGTTGTTGGCCAGGATACAGCCTTTGCCGATAAAACAATCGTGCGCCACATGCACATAGGCCATGAGCAGGCAGCCGTCGCCGATCACCGTGCGACCCGCCTCGATGGTCCCCCGGTTGAGGGTGCAGCATTCGCGCACGATGACGTTGTTGCCGATTTCGAGAGTGGTGTTTTCGCCCTGGTATTTCAGGTCTTGCGGCACGGCGCTGACCACCGCGCCGGGAAATATTTTACAATTTTCGCCGATGCGGGCGCCGTTCAGAATGGTCACATTGTTGCCAATCCAACAGTTATCGCCAATTACTACGTCTTCTTCAATGACCGTAAAAGGTTCGATCGTCACGTTTTTCCCGATTTTGGCATTGGGGTGGATCACTCGCAAGCCGTTAACATAGCTCATGGAATACGCTGGGTTTTGAAGGCAAAGGTGAAATGCCGGGATACCTTGGACATGCCCAAAACCCGGTTGCTTTCACTTCTTCCGGTGAATAAAATCTCATGCCCCGTTGGCGCCGGCGTCTTTGGTACGTCGGACGATTTGCGCCGTGAGTTCGCCTTCCGAAACGATTTTACTGCCCACGTATGCAGTACCCTGCATGTGTACAATACCGCGCCGGATGGGTTCGAGAAGTTCCATTTTCAGGATTAAAGTGTCGCCGGGGACGACTTTTGCTTTAAATTTGGTATGTTCGATCTTCAGAAAATAGGTATCCCAGTTGCCCGGATCATCCACGTTGTGCAAGGCCAGAATGCCGCCGGTTTGTGCCAGGGCTTCCATTTGTAAAACGCCCGGGAAAATCGGATTGTCGGGGAAATGTCCCTGAAACAAGGCCTCGTTGTAGGTGACGTTTTTTATGCCTACCACATGATTGTCGGTCAGTTCGATAATTTTATCTACCAGCAGGAATGGGTAGCGGTGCGGCAGCATCTGGGTGATCTTGACCACGTCGTAGACCGGCTCCTTGTCCGGGTCGTACCGGGGGATGCCGAGCAGGCGCCGTTTCTCCGTCAGGTGTTTTTTTAGCACTTTGGCAAACTCCACATTGGCGGTATGGCCGGGCTTGGTGGCCACGATTTTGCCTCGAATGGGCTTGCCGACCAGCGCCAGGTCGCCGATCACGTCGAGCAGTTTGTGGCGGGCCGGTTCGTTCTGGAAATGGAGTTGGACGGTATTGAGCACGCCTTCCGAATCAACTTTGATCGATTGTTTGCCCATTTTCTGGGCCAATTCATCGAGCTCTTCCTGGTCCATCTTCCGGTCGGCGATCACGATGGCATTGTCCATGTCGCCGCCTTTGATCAAGCCCATTTCCAGCAGTTTTTTGAGTTCGTGTACAAACACAAAGGTGCGGCAGGGGGCGATCTCCTGGACGTAGTCGTTCAGGTGGTTCAGGGCGGCAAACTGCTGGCCCAGTACTTTGGAGTTAAAATCAATCATCACCGTGGCTTCAAACGAATCGGCCGGAAGGGCCAGCAGTTCGGTGCCGGTGATTTCATCTTTGTAGGAAATGGGTTCGGTGATGACCAGGTATTCGCGTTCGGCGTCCTGGGCTTCGAGTTGGGCCTGTTCGAGCGCCAGCACGAAGGGCATTGAGGTGCCATCCATGATGGGCATCTCCGGGCCGTCAATTTCCATCAGCACATTGTCGATGTTCAGGCCGGTGAGGGCCGACAACACATGCTCCACAGTAGCCACCTGGGCGTCGCCGCTGCGCAGGGTCGTGCCGCGATTGGTGGAGGTGACGAGTTTGACATCCGCCGGAATGACCGGTTGCTCCGGCAGGTCGATCCGCTGGAACCGGTAGCCGTGGTTGGCCGGCGCGGGTTTGAACGTGAGGGTGACCGATTTGCCAGTGTGCAGGCCAACTCCTTGAACGCTTACCGCAGTTTTAATGGTGGATTGTTTCATGATCCGGGAAAAGTGGTTTCAGTCAGCTAAGGTACGCAGCCCTTGCGGGAAAAAAACGATTTCCTTGCCCGGAGTGTTGCCAGCCCGCCTTCCAGCCTGTTGCCGGGAAGAGGGTGAGTGAAACCGCTTCGCAAACAAAGGTTGGCGCAGGCGCCGTCCGGATAGTTGTTTTTTTTGTCAAAATCGTTGCCTGTGGATAAAAGTAGTTTTTCTGCTTAGCGTGCCGGGATAAATGCAAAGCCGATTTGTTGGGGTGAAATTGAGACAGCCTTTTTTTATCCCTAAATCTGCCGCAGCAATGCCTCCAGCCACTGCTTCACCCGCGTATGCGCGGCCAGGTAACCAAACAACAAATACCCGCCCGTGGCCACCGCGCCGCCCAACAACACATCGATGGTGTAGTGGTGCCTGGTATAAATTGCCGCAAACCAAATGCCGGCCACAAATACCCCAAACAACAGGTTCAGCCACCAGCGCCCCAGTTGGCGCCCATACAGCAGACACAGCACGGGGTACGCCGCGTGTAAGGACGGGATCGCAGCAAACACGTTGGAGGCTTTGGTGTAAATATTGGCAAACAGGGAAATGCCAAAAAATGCATCGAAACGCAGCAAGCCTGCCGCGTTGCCGGGCAGTACACTTTTTAGTTCAAACCCATACTGCTCCACATACCAGGGTGGCGCCGCCGGATACAGGTAGTAAATCACAAATCCGAGCGTGTTGGCAAACAAAAAACCATACGAAAACCGCACAAAAAGCGGCTTGTTGTGGCGAAACAGCCACACCCCAAACGCCAGCGGCAAGGGTATCCAGCACAGGTAAAACAAGCCCGACACCACATCCAGCCAAGGCGCTCCATGCGCCAGGAAATACTCGTTCAGCGTCACCCGGCCAGCCGCTGTGTTTACCCCAAACAGCCATTTTTCCAGGTCATAGGGCTCGGCAATGTGCACCGGGTTGACGCTGTGGTTGGGCACCACCCGCATGGAATCATACAAAATCCAATAAATGATAAAGGCCGAAAAGGCCAGCACAAAGCGCCGCAGCGTGCCGCCGGCCCAATACAAACCGACCACCAGGACGAAAAGAAAAACGTGCTCCGGCCGAAGCCCCACAAAAAAATAAAACCACGAAAAGTACGCCAGGGTGCCGGCTGTCAGGTAAAGGATGCGTTTCATGAACGTTCAGGAAAAAACAAAAGATAAAGTCGAAACCTACTGCTGCCGGGCCTTGCGGTCGACCTGGTCCAGCAAGACTTTCGATTCGCGCATGCGTTGTACGGCCGTCCAGTTGGTCAGGATGGCCATTACAAAAATCGGAAACGTGAAAATGGTGATGTTTTCGAGCCAAGGAAAATCCGTGCCCGGCACCACGTATTTGAAATCGCCGGCGTAGCGCTGCACCAGCCCGCACAAAATAGCCGTGATGCCCACCAGCAACACCCGCTCGGGGCGCTGCATCAGCCCGCCTTTGCACTCAATGCCCAGGCCCTCGGCCCGCGCCCGCACATAACTGACCATGATGGAGCCAATCATCGCAATAAATGCAAACAACGAACTCAAAAAGTACTGCTGCGCTACCAGGTAGTAGCAAATGCCCAGAAACATGACCAGCTCGCTGTACCGATCCAGTACCGAATCGTACATGGCGCCAAAGCGGCTTTCCATCTTGCCTACCCGGGCCAGGCGGCCATCCATCATGTCGAACAAACCAGCCAACAGGATCACGCAGCCGCCCCAGGACACATAGCGCAGGTCGCCCCGCGCAGCGTACGCGCCGTACACAAACACGATGGTAGCCACGATATTGAGCAAAAAGCCAAAGGTGGTCACCATGTTGGGCGTCACGCCTGCCCGGACCAGGAAGTTGATGAGCGGTTGGATAAACCGGTAGACGATGGGTTGGCCGACTTTATACAGGAAGTTTGACATAGGGAGAAACGCTGATTCGTGTGAAAGTAGGGATTAAACCGGGTGCTGGTTTCGGTACCACGCAATGGTGCGGCTGACCGAGGTTTCAAAATCAACCGGTGGTTGGTAGCCCAGCAAGCGCCGGGCTTTTTCAATAGAAAAATGATAATCTTTTCCGGCGTTGTTGATCCGGTAGCGGGTCAGCAAGGGAGCATCGCGTTTGCCCAGCAGTTTGTACACCGACTCCATGCCATAGGCCACACCGTGCACCAGCCCCCAGGGCAAAGACCGCTGCGGCTGGGGCAAGCCCAATTGTTCCACAAACGCCGAGGTAAACTGCCGCCAGTTGATCTCCAGGCCATCCGTGAGGATAAACGATTCGCCGTGGATATTTTCCTGGAAACAAGCGAGTTCGATGCCGTGCACCAGGTTTTCGATATAACTCGGACAAGTAAGCCCCCGGCCCCCGTTGACGTACAGGAAACCGCCTTTTTTGATAAAATCGAGGTAGGGCTGTATGAATTTTTCGTCGTGCGGGCCAAACACATTGCCTGGCCGGACCATCACGATTTCCATGCGGCTGCTTCGGGCAAATTCCTTGAGCCATTGCTCCGCCAGTTTTTTGGTTTCGCAATAGGCCACCGGGGAGGGCGGCATGGGGTGTTCTTCGGTAGCGTATTGAAAATCAAAGCCGTGTACCGCCACGGTGCTGATGTGGACCAGGCGTTGTACGCCGGCTTTTTCGGCGGCCAGGGCGAGCTGCCGCGTGCCCTCGACGTTTATTTTTTTAAATTCTTCCAGTTCGCCCCAATCCATCACGGCCCCTGCGGTATGAATGACCAAATCCACGCCCGCCACGGCAGCGGCAATGGAAGCAGGATCGGTCACATCGCCATGCAGCAGTTCTACGCTGGCGCCCTGGAGTAGTTTCAGGTTTGAGGTGACGCGCACCAGCCCGCGCAGCGTGTGTTGCTCTTGCAACTTTTGCACGAGCCGGCTGCCGATGTATCCATTTGCCCCTGTAATTAATATTCGCATCGCTCAGTCTTTAAAAACACCAAAAACAAGCCTTATCGGGCGTGCTGTAGTACAAAAAAATCAGTCAGCACGCCAATCGCCGCGTGAATCGCCATGACATACCAAACGGAACGGGTACGCAACGCCACGACGCCGAACAGGATGCCGACGAGGATGGAGCCGATGGTTTCGCTTTCCGGTTTGCCGAGGTGGATCAGACAGGAGGAGATTGTTTGAATCAAAATTGCCGGCACGGGCCCCCATTCGCGGGCCAGCCCAAACAGTAAAAACCCCCGAAAGTAAAACTCCCAGGCTACATAATACAACAAAATATAGGCTATTTCGTACCGCCAGAAGTATTGCGGCTCCACCAACAAACGGCGCAACATCGGGTATTCGCCCTGGATGTCGGGCATGCCGGCTGCCACCCAAATCAGCGGCGCTACCACCAGCGGCACCAGCAGCAGCACCAGGGGGAGTCCCAACTTCCAATCGCCCAGGCCGAGGCCCAGGTCCTCTAACGACAGCCGCATCGCCCAACGGCCATACAGCAGGGGCAATACACCCGTCAGGATAAAAAAGCAGAAAAACTGCCAGAAGCGGGCGTACAAATCAGCGTCCGGAGCGGCAGCCCAGGCCGGGAACCAAGCCGCAAACTGCGCCGGCCGGCCCTGGTAGTAATACAGCGTCAGCAGCACCGGCGCACTCAGCAGCAGCACATAAACGTGTCGTTTTTCGGCGTCAATACCCAGGTTCTCCCACAGCGATCTCATGGTCAGTTGTTCAGCAAAAAAGCACCGTTCCGGCTTAAAATTCAGGTTTCAGGCGAATGCGCACCCCGTATTCCGCCACGTTTGGATGGTCGAGGTAGGTAAACCGGCGCACCAGGTCGATGCGCAGGATTTTGAAAATATTCGCGATGCCCACGCTGGCCTCAATGTAGGGTTTGCGCTCCAGCGTGTAGGTCATAGGCAGGCCGTTGTTGTCTTTCGGGAAATTGAGCAGGCCGTTTTGCCCGTCGGGCCGGTTGCGCTGGTCTACAGTACCCCAAAGGGCTTTTACCGTAAACACTTCCCGCAATTTCATTTTTTTCAACAAGGGCACGCGCCCCAGGAAAATGCCGCCAAAATTGTGGAAATAGATGAGCGACACATATTTGTCGCTCACAAACTCCAGGAAGTTCATCAGGTTGTACGACTGCAACTGGTAGGCGTAGGTCTGGTTGGCGTTTGGGGCATACAGCAGCGGATAAGGCACCTGGCCGATCACGCGGCCGGCTTCGAGGGTGGCGATGGACCAGCCGATAGGCGACAGGAACAGGGTCTTTTTGGCGCGGAAGCGCAGCGAGTGGTAACTGTATTCGCTCTGGAGGGCGTTTTTCACGCCAATGTTGTACCAAAACTCAAACACCGGGTGTTTGGTCAGGATGGGCGTCCGGTAGGCAGAGCCTTGGTAGAATTTTTCGTTGGGGGCATAACGCAGCGATACGCCGAACTCTGTTGTGCGGATATCGGCCTTGTAGCGGGTTTCGCCGTTGTCTTCGTAATCGAACAACAGATTACCGGCGCCGGCCTGGCGCATTACCTTGGCAGAAAAGCCGTAGGTGAAACCGTTGCGGTTTTCTTTGAGGTATTCGCCGCCGATGCTCCGGGTATAGATCATGCGGTCGTTGGCACCGCGTTTGAACGACAGGAAAAAGTTGTCTTCCTGCACAAACTGCAAATCCTGTCCGGGTATCCGGATTTCATTGTGGTACCAAAAGCGCAGTTGGTTGAAGGGGTAGGTGCGTACCCGCTGGCTTCCGAGCGCATAGGTCAGGCCGGCAAAGCCTTTCCATTTTTTGTCGCGGAAACCATAGGCGGCGTAGCCTTCGAGCAGAAGCCGGTTGCTGAGTTTGCGGCTGGTCCGCCCGCCGATCCGCATCCGGTAGCCTTCCACCGGATTGAAACTGTAAAACGCGTTGGCCGGGCCGATCTCGATAGGCCCCAGCGGCGTGTAGCCTTCAAACAGGAACCGAACGGCGCCCACCGCCCGCAGAAACCGCCGGTTGCGGTTGAGGCTGTCGATGGTTTTTTCCAGGCCCACTTCCTTGTCGCTGAGTGAAATATGGCGTTTTTCGTTCCAAAAGGCCGAGTCCATGTGGAAGGAGGCTTCGTTTTGGATGAGCGCCAGCGAAGGCCTGAAGATGGTATCGGGCAGGACTTCGTTGATGTCGTATTTTTGGTACGAAGTTGTTTTGTGGCCGAGTAGGGAGCGCGTACTGTCGCCCCGGAACAAGCCGAAATCGATGAAGATGTCATCGGTGGTCAGCATCAGGGCTTTGTGCTGGGGGTCGTTGCCCACCCAGTCATATTCCTGCGCAATTTGAAGTTCGTTGACCCAGTTCAGGTTGATGTCTTTGGCAATGCCGGCCTCGATCTTGCGTACGGCGTAGGTGGAATCCAGGGCTACCCACATATGGCCGATGAAGGCCAGGTCGGTTTTGTTGCGCGGGGCGAAATAGAGGTGCGCGCAGGGCGTGTTGCCGATCTTGACGGTATCCTGAATGTAAAACCGGTACACCACGGGGGCGATGGGGTTCAGGGGGCTGATAAACTGCATGGTCAGGAGGTCAACAGCGTTGTTGTAAAAATTGACGTCCTGGTACATATTGTTCACGGCAAAAGACATGCCTTGCAAGTCGAAAATATTCTTGAACACCACATTGCGCTCGCCGTGCACATACTCCTTGAGGTCTTTGGGCGATTTGCGGTAATATACGTCGCCGAGCGTCTCCCGGAGGTACATCAGGAGGTTCACTTTGCCATTGGTGCGGTTGGTATCGGCGTTTTCAAAAACAAACTGAAACTTGCGGAACAGGATGTTGTTCCGGGTTTTGTTGGTGACGTTGTTGAGGGCAAACTCTACTTTTTCGTATTTTTCAAAGTGGTAGGAGTCCAGTTCTTCTTTCCGGTTTTTGTCTTTGTTGTCGATCACTTTTTTGATCAATTCGACCGCCGGATTGCCCCGGTTCCGGTATTTTTCCACCCGAACGGTCACTTCGCCCAGGCTGGTGCTGCTTTCTTCGAGCAGGGCTGTCAGGGTGTTGGCTTGTCCCGGTTTGATAGGCAGCAGCAGGTCTTTGTACCCAACATACACCACTTTGATCAACTTCAGGCCGGGCACGGCCGCTTCCATATAAAATTTCCCTTCGATATCGGTGCGTACACCAAGGGTGGTTCCGTCGAATTGGACACTGACATACGGCAGGGGGGTATTCGAGGCGGCGTCCAGTACTTGTCCGTTTACCGTGGTCAATTTTTGACCGGAAAGGGTAGCAAGGGTGAACGACAGGACAAGACTAGACAGGAGTATCCGCAATTTCGTTTGCATGATGGTTTTACTATTAAATACGATTTGCCGGGGGGCAGAGTTTTAAACAAGGCGTTAAACAATTAAAATTTTATTTGGTGCGCCCTGCCTGGAAATAATCGACAGACGCTCATCTTACCTCTGTCGGATGGCCCAATGCCTGGGCGGAGGGTTTTGAGCGCCCGGGATTAAATACAAACAGGTGGTTGAACAAGTAAATGAGAAACCAGCCCGAAACGGCGGCGCTTACCCGCGCCGGCCAGGGACCCCAGCCCAGCCAATCGTGCAGAAACCAAACGGCCCCTACATTGTATCCCATGCCCAACAATACCCCGATGCTGTATTTGACCACGAGAAACCAGCGCCGGGCTGCATCGCGTTGGCGAAAAACCCATTTTCGTTGCAACGCAAACGCCACACAAGCACCTGCCGAACGGCCCAGTACTGTAGCCGGCACAGCGGAAATGAGCAGCCAGCTCAGCGCCAGGTGAAAAACAAAAAAGTCAAACGC
The DNA here is from genome assembly GCA_020846655.1 of Saprospiraceae bacterium. GTDB lineage: Bacteria > Bacteroidota > Bacteroidia > Chitinophagales > Saprospiraceae > M3007. Next base: position 17,166 of record JADLDL010000193.1, read on the forward strand.
CGTCGCAGTGAGCGAGCTCAAGCCGTATTTGCCCAAGGTGCTGGCAAACGATTTCAGCCATTGCCGGAACTGGGTTTGGGACGGCAGATTGTTTTCGGGTAACGGCATATCGTCGAAACTCAGTTTAGAATGCTGCAATAACCAGACAGCCAATTTGAAGCAGCAGGTTGGCATATACGCCGGCCATAACATCATCCAGCATCACGCCCCAGCCGCCGCCGATGTCCTCCAGCCGCCGTACGCCAAAGGGTTTCAGAATATCAAAGATCCGGAACAGGAGAAATCCGGCGAGCAAAATGGGCCAATGCAAGGGAAAGCCCAGGATGGTTATCCACATGCCCACCATTTCGTCGATCACGGTTTGTTTGGGGTCTTCGCCCCATTCGTTGGCCAACAAGTGGGAGCCCCGGGCCCCGATCCAGGTACAGGAAATGATTAGTACCGTCAGTACAAGTGTCGCATGGGCCGGCGCCAGCAGCGCCAGCGGCCAGGCGGCCAGGGCGGCTACCGCCGCTCCCCAGGTTCCGGGAGCGATCGGCAGCCACCCTGCCCCAAAGCCACTAAGCAGTAACTTGTAAAAGCGCTTCATATTCTTTTTCCAGTTCCTCGTAGTAATCCAGGCCGAGGTGGGTAATCAGTTCTTCACCCATCAGGTAGCGCAGTGTATTCTCCAGTTTGCTGAGCTGTTTGAAAATATCGTGTTGCGCGGGCAGGCCGGGGGCCGTTTGCGGGGCTTTGAAGTAGAACGACAACCATTCCTGTACGCCGCTCAGGCCGGTGCGTTGGGCCAGGTCGAGGAACAAGGCCAGGTCGAGCACGATCGGGGCAGCCAGGATGGAATCGCGGCACAGGAAATTGATCTTGATCTGCATGGGGTAGCCCATCCAGCCGAAGATGTCGATGTTGTCCCAGCTTTCTTTGTTGTCGCCGTGGGGCGGGTAGTAGTTGATCCGGATTTTGTGGTAAATCTCGCCGTAGAGTTCGGGTTGCAGTTCGGCATTGAAAATGCCGTCGAGCACGCTGCCTTTGGACACCTCTTTGGTTTTGAAATTTTCCGGCGCATCCAGTACGGCACCGTCGCGGTTGCCGAGGATATTGGTCGAAAACCAGCCGCGTACGCCCAGGGCGCGGGCGTGCAGGCCCGGGGCCACGATGGTTTTCATCAGGGTTTGGCCCGTTTTGAAATCCCGGCCACCGATGGCAACTTTCATTTTGTGCGCCAGTTCGGTCATGGCCGGAAAGTCGCAGGTCAGGTTGGGGGCGCCGTTGGCAAACGGAACACCCATTTTGAGTGCGGCGTAGGCGTAAATCATGCTCGGGGCGATGTTCGGATCGCTGTTGCGCAGGCCTTCTTCAAAGGCGTCGAGCGATTCGTGTACCAGGCTTGCCTCGATGTAGGCTTCGGTGGAGGCGCACCAGACCATAACGAGGCGGGCGCAGTTGTTGTCTGCCTTGAAGCGGCGAATGTCTTCCATCAGTTGTTCGGCGAGTTCCATTTTGGTGGCGCCGGTTTTGATGTGGGTGCCATCGAGGTTGCGCACAAAACTTTTGTCAAACACGGCCTGCATGGGTTTGATGGCCTGCAGTTCGTCTTTGAGCGATTCGACGAGGTAGCGGTCGAGCACTTTGGCGTTAAGGGCAGATTCGTAGACCGTGTCGGCGTACACATCCCAGCCGCCAAACACGATATCGTCCAGTTGGGTCAGGGGTACAAATTCATTGATCCGGGGGTTGCGCGGTTCGGTGCGTTTGCCGAGGCGGATGGTGCCCATTTGGGTCAGTGAGCCTATGGGCAGGGCGATGCCTTTGCGAGCGGCCACGACGCCGGCGATGAAGGTGGTGGCTACGGCGCCCAAACCGGGCGTCAGGATGCCAAGTTTCCCCTTGGCCGGTTGTATAGTGATTTGCTTTTTCATAGTGTTAAAGCGATATAGTTTTTGTGTGAAAGGATTGGATTCAGAGTTCCTTCTCGTAGATCCGGTACTTGCGGTATACTTTTCCGTTGATGCGCTCCAGGGCGCGGTTCATCATATCGTTGTTTTCCAAAATCCAGGAGGCTTCGTGCCGGACCATGCCTTTGCGCTGGGCGGTTTTGATGTTCCGGACGTAAAAACAAACATCGATGCCCAGGCGCCGGTATTCTTTCAGGGTGCCGAGGGCAATGACCCGCACGCCGCTGATTTTTTTGAGCCCCAGCAGGAGTTTGAACACACCAAAAGGAAACAGCCGCCCGCGTTTCAGCCCGATCTGAATCTGGTTGACATTGGGGACGCTGAGCGACACGCCGATGGTTTTGCCGTCTTTTTCAGCAAAATACACGAAATCGGGGTCGATCACCGGTTTCAGGTCTTTGGCAATCTGCTTCAACTCCTCGTCGGTCATGGGCACGAATCCGGTGTTTTCGGTCCAGGATTCGTTGTACACCGGCAGGAAATTATCGAGTTCCCGCGCGAAATTTTTCATGTTGACCGACCGAATGGTGATCCCGCGTTCGGCGAGTCTCCGTTCGAGGTTTTCACCCAGGGTTAAAATATCGGGCGGCATTTCGGCCGTCACCAGCGAATAGCAGAAGAGGTCGACGTTTTTTCGAAAACCATAGTTCTCCAGCAAATCGACGTAGTAGGGCGCATTGTAGGTCATCATGATGAACGGCGGTTCATCAAAATTTTCGACCAGCAGCCCCACGGTTTCGTTGGTGGAGAAATTGGCCGGCCCGATGACTTTTTCCATACCCTGTTCGCGCAGCCAGTTGGAGGCGGTGTCGAGCAGGGCCATGGCCACTGCCGGGTCATTGACGACGTCAAAAAAACCAAAAAAACCTTCCTTTTGGCCGCTGTGGGCCAGGTGGTTGCGGTTCAGGATGGCGGCGACGCGGCCGGCGATTTTGCCGTTTTGCATCGCCAGGAAATACGCCGCCGTTGAGTGTTTGAAAAACGGCGACTTTTTCGGGTTGAGCAGGGCCTCCTGGTCCATGTACAACATCGGCACATAGTTCGGGTCGCCGGCGTATAAATCATGCGGAAAATCAATGAATTGCCGCAATCGGGAGCTATGGCCGGGATCTATGCTTACGATGTCGATCATACCGTTACGGTTTCTATTTGCCGGTCGAGAATACCCAGTTGTTTGGCATGGCGGTATAAAATGTCCACCGCACGGTCGATCTGCTCGATCGTGTGGGTAGCCATCAGCGAGAACCGGATCAGCGACTCTTCGCTGGGCACGGCCGGGCTCACAACGGGGTTGATAAACACGCCTTCGTGAAACGACTGGGTGGACAGCGCAAAGGTTTTGTAGTTGTCGCGCACATAGAGCGGGATAATCGGCGAGGCCGTATGCCCGATTTCGAAACCCAGGTCGCGGAACCGGCTGATGGCGTAGTTCGTGTTGACCCAGAGGTGATCGATGCGTTCCGGTTCGGCTTTGATGATCTCCAGGGCGGCCAGTACGCTGGCAGCGGAGGCGGGGGTCATGCTGGCGCTGAAAATCAGGGAGCGCGAGTGGTGTTTCAAAAATTCAATCACCGAATGCGAGGAGGCGATGAAGCCGCCCAGCGACGCGAGGGATTTGCTGAAGGTGCCGATTTGGATATCTACGGCGTCGTTGACCCCGAAGTGCGAGCCGGTGCCGATGCCCAGTTCGCCGATCACGCCGATGGAATGCGCGTCGTCGCACACCACAACGCCGTTGTGTCGTTTGGCAATCTGAACGATTTCATCCACGGGGGCCAGGTCGCCTTCCATGCTGAAGATACCGTCGACAACGATAAATTTCATGGCTTCGGCAGGCAGTCGGGCGGCCATGCGTTCGAGGTCTGCCATGTCGTTGTGGGCAAATTTTTGGACGCGGCCGAACGACAGGCGCGTGGCGTCGATGATCGAGGCGTGTACCCGTTCGTCGATGAGGATATAATCGTGGCGGCCGACCAAGGGGGCCAGGGCGCCCAGGTTGGCCTGGAAACCGGTGCTGTAGAGAATCACCGATTCGCGTTGGAGGTAATCGGCCAGGGCTTCTTCCAGCTCGATATGGATGCTGAGGGTGCCGTTGAGGAAACGCGAGCCGGCACAGCCGGTGCCATATCGGGAGGTGGCTTCACGAGCAGCCTCTTTGATTTTAGGGTGGTTGGTCAGACCGAGGTAGGAGTTGGAGCCGAACATGAGTACCGGCTTGCCATCGATCATTACTTCTGTGTCCTGTTCGGATTGAATCACCCGAAAATAGGGATATAGGCCGGCTTTGCGTGCCTCATCCGGAGCAGTGTAGGCATCGGTGCGTGCTAGTAAGTTTTTATTCATCCGGAATGTAATTCGTTTAGTTTAGCAGACAATAGCGCTAAGGCGCCAGAGATGTGGAATTCAATGCGTTTGAAATAGCCTGTAACAAGACCATCCGCACGGGGTTCAAGGTCCGTGCCGAAGCCTGCTGGTTAGTATCCGTTCAAAACCGGGGTATGCTTCAGGTTTTGGCTACTATGCAGACACTCTTCCGCACCAGCCTGGTTTGGGTAAAACGGGCTAACGTGGATAAGTGCGGCGGATTAGAGCAGTAAAATCGGTTTGTAAAATATATTCGGTCGTCGTCGTCAGATTCAGGTATTGGCTTGTCGGGATTCCCACTCAACAATCAGTTGTTCAATGCCCTTGGACAGATAGTTCTGGAAAAATACGATCTTTTTCAATTCATTGTTAAACGCCGGACAACTTTCCTGGTTGCGTTCTTTTAACACTTCCTGGAGCAAATCGCCCAGCACAGTGACCCTGCGTACTTTGGTTTTGAGGCTATTGAGCCAGCCGGCCGTATTGATCCGGAAATACCGGCGGCGGTCGCCGTTGAAGGTGATATAATCAACCAGTCCTTCCGTCGTGAGCACGGACAAGGCGTTGCTCACCGTGCTTTTGCTGGCTTTTAAAAACTCCTGAATGGCAAAAAAATCCTGGTGCAGCGGATCGCTGATTAACAAATAGGCGAACACCCTGCCCGTCATAGGCGTGAACCCTGAGCGTTCGAAAAAAACACCCATCTGCTCTACTTTTTGTTGTATCCGTTCCAGTTTATCCTCCTCAACCATTGCCATAAGCCCTGCTATTTTTCTGCAAAGGTAGCAGGCTTCTTTTGGTTCTGGAAAAACCGAACCAAATTTACATATCTTTTACAATTGTATTACGCCCACCCTGCTGTGGGAAAAATCACCGCCCATATGGAATCCGTGCAACAATAGACCGCCCCAGGGTTAGTTCATCGGCATATTCCAAATCGCCGCCAAACGCCACGCCCCGGGCAATTGCACTGACCAATACTCCGGATTCCTGTAGTTTTTTGGAAATGTAGTACACCGTAGTTTCGCCTTCAATCGTGGGGCTGATGGCCATAATTACTTCCTTGATGCTGCCTTCCTGGACCCGCTCGGTCAGCGAATCGATATTCAATTCCCCGGGGCCGATGCCTTCGATGGGCGAAATGATGCCGCCCAGCACATGGTATAAACCGCGATACTGGCCGGTATCCTCAATCGCCATCAGGTCGCGGATGCTTTCCACCACACACACCAGCGACCGGTCGCGGCGTTGGTCGGCACAGATTTGGCAGAGCTCTTCATCCGCGAGGTTGTGGCAGATACGGCAATCCCGGATGCCTTCGCGCATAGATACCAGCGCTGCCGCAAATTGCTCGGTCACCAGTTTATCCTGTTTCAGCAAATGCAGCACGAGCCGCAGGGCTGTTTTGCGGCCGATGCCGGGGAGCGTGGCAAACGCTTCCACGGCTTTTTCGATAAGTTTGGAAGAAAAGGTCATGACTGCGGCAAAGATACGGCATGCGCATGGTTGTTCGCGTCGCGCGCCCGATAAGATGACGGATGAGCAGGCTCTACATTTTACGGGCAACAAAAAAAAGCCAGCGACGCAAGTCGATGGCTTTCAAAAAGCGGCGGCAGGCCTTTCCAGGTAAAACTGCCGCCGCACGGAAAACTACCCTGTCATGTCCTATATTTTTACTTGAGCGGGATGCTCAATACTGGTATGTTGGAATGGTTGACGGTATCTTCCGTCAGGCTGCCAAAAAGCAGGTGCGATAAGCCCTGGCGCTGGTGGGTGCCCATAGCGATCAGGTCGGCATTTTCTTCTTTGGCAAATTGCAGAATGCTGGCTTCTTCGTTGAAGGTGTTGCTGCTGATAAACGGCGTTACGTTTTTCAAACCAGCGGCATCGGCCAGTGTATGGATGGCTTTTTCAATCTCTTCGTTGGTGTCAAATCCGCCCGGGTTGTTCAGGTAGAGCACTTTTACCGCACAGGGGAACAACTTTTGCCATTCGGCCACTTGTTCAAACACCTTGGCCTGGTCTTTTCTCAGGGTAGTGGGCAGCACCACTACTTTCATCTGCCAATCGCCGGAGGTTTCGGGCACGGCCAGCACGGGGCACGGCGACATGCGGATCACTTTCTCGGTGTTGGAACCCACAAAAAACTCGGTAGCGCCTGTAGCGCCTTTGGTCCCCATGATAATCAGGTCGGCGCGGTCTTCCTCCGCAATCCGCCGAACGGTGGAATACAAAAAGCCTTCTTCTACCAAGGTCTCAATTTGTACGTCCGGATATTTCCCGCTCTCGGTCAGTTCGCGTTTCAGGTTGAACAGTTCCTCTGCAGCGTTGTCGTAGTACTCCGTCATGTCATAGGCTTCCGGAACATAGTAGTCGGGGAGCGGCGGTGCATACGCTACTGCGGTATTGGTATGCAGGATTTCTACACGGCCTTTGATTTTTTGAGCCACCGTGGCGGCTATGGTCAACGCATGTTTGGAGTTGTTGGAGAAGTCGGTGGGAACTAATATCTTCTTCATGACGAGGACGTTTTACTCATTAAATCTGAAGCAAAACTCCTGTTCTGTACGGTCCGAAACGATGACCTGAGTCAAGGCGCCAGCTGAGCTTGGTCAGGCAGCAGCGCATACGGGTATTTTACCCCCGTCAACGCCAATCCTTGCGGCGGTACGCTCCAACTTTTTTTCAACATCGCCTGCGCATCCAGCGCGTTCCGGATGTCAGCCAGCTCTAATTTGCCTTGTCCCACCTGCACGCAGGCGCCCACCACCAGCCGCACCATGCCCCGCAAAAAGCGGTTGGCCGAAATATGAAATTCCAGCCGCTGTTCTTCCGGCACGGAAACCCAGCGGCTGGCTGTCAGCGCGCAAGCGTAGTGCTCCACGCCGCTGTGTGTTTTGCAAAACGGAAAAAAAGCCTGGTAGCGGAGCAGCAATCCAGCGGCTTCCTGCATGCGGTCCAGGTCCAGCCGCTCGCCTTTGGGAAAAAGCCAGGCCGTTTCGGTCGCAAAAGGATCCTTCCGGAGCGCGATGGTGTACACATAACTGCGCTCCAGGGCATCAAAACGGGCATGCGCGGTGGCCGGCACCTGCACCACCGAATACACCGCGATGTCATCGGGCAGCAGGCTGTTGAGGCTGTACAACAGGCTGGGTGGCAGGGGCTCCGGCAGGTCGGCATGCGCTACGTAATACCGGGCATGCACGCCGGCATCGGTGCGGCCACAGCCTGTCAGGCCAATGGGTTGGCGAAAAATAGTGCTCAGGGCTGTTTCCAGGGTCTCCTGTACGCTCGGGTCGCCGGGCTGAATTTGCCAGCCGGCATAGCGGGTGCCGCGATACGAGAGCGTCAAAAAATACCGCATCGGTTTAAGATCTGCGGGCTAAAAATGCCGCCAACCCTGCGCTTTCAGTTCGTGCAGGTTGCCGCCTTTGGTGTTGAGCCGGATACCCGCCGAGGCTTCCAGGATCTCTCCGGCAATATAAATATCCGGCAAAAAACGAATCTTGTCAATGTCTTTGGGGTCGATGGTAAACAACAACTCGTAGTCTTCACCGCCGCTCAGCGCACAGGTGATGGGGTCAAGTTTGAATTGCAGGGCCATCAATTGCGTCTCGGGGTGGATCGGCACACCGCTTTCCTCGATCAGGGCGCCTACACCGCTTTCGCGGCAGAGGTGGAATATTTCGGAAGCCAGGCCGTCGGAAATATCAATCATGGATGTCGGCACCAGGTCGGCCCGTTGAAAGGCCTCCACCATATCCTTGCGGGCTTCCGGCTTGAGGTGGCGGCCGACGATGTATTTCTGCTCTTCCAGGTTGGGCTGCATATCGGGGTGCTCCAGCCAGATCCGGCGTTCGCGTTCGAGCAACTGGAGACCGAGGTAGGCGGCGCCGAGGTCGCCGGTGATGCAAATCAGGTCGCCGGGCCGGGCGCCATTGCGGTACGCCAGGCGCTCGCGTTCGCCCTGCCCGATAGCGGTGATGCTGATGACCATGCCCTTGGGCGACGAGGTGGTATCGCCGCCCACCAAATCCACACCGTATACTTCACAAGCAGCACGAATGCCGGCATAAAGTTCTTCCAGGGCCTCCACCGAATACCGGTTGCTGATGGCAATCGACACGGTGACCTGCTTGGGCCAGGCGTTCATCGCATAAATATCCGAGAGGTTCACCACGATGGCCTTGTACCCCAAGTGTTTCAGCGGGGTGTAGGCCATGTCGAAATGAATCCCCTCCACGAGCATGTCGGTACTCACGACGGTGCAAAAGCCGGCGTTGTCGATGACGGCGGCGTCGTCGCCCACGGCCTTGACCGTAGAGGGCTGCAGGATGGAAAATTCTTTTGTGAGGTGTTCGATCAGGCCAAATTCGCCAAGGGTATTTACATCGGTCATGGTTCCAGTTCCTTAATTTTCTTCTCCAGGGCCCGCACTTTTCGCTGGAGTTCCGGCAGGTTTTTGAACACCACGTAGGCCCGCACATAATCGTTGTAATCGATAGCCGGTGCGCCGAAGAGGGCCTGGTTGGGCTCCTTAACCGACGATGCGATACCGCTTTGTGCCTGCACACGGGTGCCATCGGCAATAAAAAGATGGCCTGAAACCCCGGTTTGGCCTCCCAATTGGACGTTTTCTCCGATTTTGGTACTGCCGGCAACGCCAACTTGAGCGGCCATTACCGAATTCCGGCCTACTTCCACGTTGTGGGCGATGTGTACCAGGTTGTCGATTTTAACGCCATCGTGCAGGATCGTGCTGCCCAGAGCGGCCCGGTCGATGCAGGCGTTGGCGCCGATTTCCACATTGTTCTCCAACACGACATTGCCCACGTGGGGCACTTTTTTCCAGGAATTGTCCTCCTGCGGGGCAAATCCGAAGCCGTCGGCGCCGATGACTGCGTTGGCATGCAAAATACAATTGTCGCCGATCACGCAATTTTGATGGATGCGCACGCCGGGAAACAACTTGCAATGGTTGCCAATCCGCACGTTGCGGCCTATATATACCTGTGGGTAAATGGTGCAATGCTCGCCCAACACAGCGCCGGCTTCCACCACGGTGAAGGCGCCTACCGAAGTTTTCGGGCCCACCGTTGCTTCGGGGTGTACCAATGCCTGTTCGGCTACTTGCGGCGCCGCGCCATTGGGGTTGAGAATATCATTGAATTTTTCCAGCAAAAAGGCCAGGCTGCTGCGCACATCATCCACCCGGATCAGGGTGGCCTGAATCGGCTGTGTGGGCTGGAAAGATTTATTGACCAAGAGCACCGTAGCTTTGGTCGTATAAGCAAATGCTTCGTAGCGCGGATTGTCCAAAAAGGCCAAATCCCCCTCTCCAGCTTCTTCAATCCGCGCCGGCTGCCGTACGCAGGCTTCGGGTAGACCTTCAAGAGTGCCGTTGAGCAAATGTGCGAGTTGTGCAGCCGTAATGTCCATGCCGGTGCAAAAAATAGGCGGATGATGAAAGGAATCCGGTTTTTTGAAAAGTCCGGCAAAGGTAAGGATTAAGTAGCAAGTTGGGGGAGGTAACTCACAAGTCGATTTTCATCCACACCGGGCAGTGGTCGGAATGCACTGCCGACTGGAGGTGCCGCACGTCGCGGACCTGGCCGGCGAGGTTGTCGGTCACGGATTGGTAATCGATCCGCCAGCCTTTGTTTTTGCTACGCGACCCGGCCCGGAAACTCCACCAGCTGTATTCCACCAGTTCCGGATGTACTTGCCGGAAGGCATCGGTAAATCCGGAGCCAAACCACTGTGTCAGCCAGGCGCGTTCTTCGGGCAGGAAGCCGCTGGATTTTTTATTGCCCTTCGGATCGTGAATATCGAGCTCGGTATGGGCAATGTTGTAGTCGCCGACGATGATGAGTTTGGGTCGTTCTTTTTTCAATTCCTGGACCCAGCGGTAAAAATCATCGAGGAATACCATTTTAAAACCCTGCCGCTCTTCGCCGGTGGTGCCGGAAGGGAAATAGCAGTTCAAGATGGACCAATCGCCGAAATCGGCGCGCAGGATGCGGCCTTCGCGGTCGTATTTTTCAATGCCGCAGCCCACCACCACCTGGTCAGGCTCCTGTTTGCTCAGAATCGCCACGCCGCTGTAGCCCTTTTTTTCGGCCGAATGCCAGTGGTGCCGGTAGCCGAGGGCTTCGAGTTCGAGCAGCGGAATATCTTCCCGCAGGGCTTTTGTTTCCTGCAGGCATACGACATCAAATTGCGCGTCGCGCAACCAGTCTAAAAAACTTTTGGAAATAGCCGAACGCAAGCCGTTGACGTTGTAGGAAATGATCTCCATAGGGATGGACATTCGATGGGCCCGAAAATGCTGTAAAGGATGATGGGTTGAGGATGACCGATTTACTCCACCAGGGTGCCTACTTCTTCACCTGTCACGATCCGGCGCAGGTTGTCGGGGGCATTGATGTCGAAAACGATGATGGACATGTTGTTTTCCTGGCAAAGGGTGAACGCGGTCATATCCATCACGGTTAGGCCCAGGCTGATTACTTTGGCAAAGCTCAGGCGGTCAAATTTGACAGCGGTAGGGTCCTTTTCCGGGTCGGCGGTGTAGATGCCGTCTACCCGGGTACCTTTCAGGATCACGTCGGCACTAATTTCGCTGGCGCGCAGGGCGGCCGCGCTGTCGGTGGTGAAATAGGGATTGCCGGTGCCGGCTGCGCAAATAACTACCCGTCCTTTTTCCAGGTGCCGGATGGCGCGCCGCCGGATGTAGGGTTCAGCGATGTTTTCCATTTTCAGCGCGGTCATCAGTCGGGTGTATACGCCCAGGCTTTCCAGAGCGCTTTGCAGGGCCAGGCCATTGATAACGGTAGCCAGCATGCCCATGTAGTCGCCCGTCACGTCTTCGATGCCGGAACCTTCCGATTGGATACCCCTGAAAATGTTGCCGCCGCCGATCACCACGGCGACTTCCACACCCAGGTCGTGCAATTCTTTGATTTGGTAGGCGTAGTGCTGAAGCATTTCGGCCGTAATACCATATTTTTGTTTGCCCATCAAGCTCTCGCCCGAGAGTTTCAGCAAAATGCGTTTGTATTTCAGCGCCATGGTGCAGAGTTGTTTTTTCCAGTGAATGACATGAACATGCGGCCGGGGGCGGATTAAATACAAAAAAAAACCTCCAAACGACTAATTCGCTTGGAGGGTAATATATCGTACTCCAGTGGAGAAGTTATCTGATGGCAGATGCTTTTGCATGGTACGGATGGCGCAGGGCGGTTTGCAAAAAGCCCGCTGCAAAGATAATGGACCTTTGCCACCCGAAGCCAAAATCGGGCTGAAAAATAACGCCACCGGCGCACCTGCTAGCCCCGATACCCGGCGGCAACCCACACCGGCAGCCCAAGCATTGTCATTTGTTCGCCATTCGTACAACCCTGCGCCATTTCGCCCGCTCTATTCGGGGTATATTTGCCGCCGCCAACCGGCAGATTTCAGAACACCGTTCAATTTTTCAGCTATGTCTAAAACAATACCAACACTCCTGCTTGTTTGCTTGTCCCTGGCCGTAGGCCTGCGGGCGCAAACCACCACTGTCCAACTCTCTACCGGCGCCGGATATGCCAAATCGGCGTATTTCAAACTGAGCGACGGCTCCAGCCAGCAAGTCGCGCACGATGCCTGGGATATTGCTTTTTCTAACCTCGGCACTGCCTACGCCGGTATTTTCGTCAACGAGTCCACCGCCACCGTCAACGGCCAGCCTACCGTAGCCCTCGAAGCCTACGACCCCTATGTGTTCGACTTTAGCGAAACCATCGACCCCGACGCCTTGCTCCCCGAACAACTCCTCCTGAATCCGGAGCATTCCTGGGCTGAAGGCGCTTTTAATGCCGGCATCGATTCCAGCAACACCAATGACTACGGTTGGGGCGCTTATGACCCAACAGCGAAAAAAGTGATCGGTTACCGGGTTTTTGTGCTCAAATTGCGCGACGGCAGCTACCGTAAAATCAGTTTCGACGAATACGACGGCAACGCCTACACGTTCCGGGCGGCGAACCTCGATGGCACAAACCTGAGTACCCACACTGTCAACACAGCCTTCGGCAACGGCAGCCCGTTGATCTATTTCTCTTTCGGCACCAACGGCGCGAACGTGCCCACGGCTACCGGCTGGGACCTGGTGTTTTGCCGCTACCTCGCTGCCCTGTCCGACGGTCAGGGCGGTTTTGTGCCGTACGCCGTTACAGGTGTGCTGACCGCCGATGGCATGCAAACCGCCAAGGCCACAGCAGTTGACCCCGCTACAGTGGACCACACCCCGTACCTCGATTCCCTGTCGCACCGGCTCGATATCATTGGCCACGACTGGAAGTTTTTTAACCTGCAAACCGGCTGGGTGGTGCTGGGCGACCGCGCCTACTTCGTCAAAACCCAGGACAACCTGCTCTACAAACTGGTGTGGGTTGGTTTTTCGGGCTCCGCTTCCGGCACGGCTACGCTCCAACGTACCCTCATCGGCCAACTCAGCGCAACAGCAGACCTGCCGTCGGAAATTGCCAGTGCGCTGGTCTATCCCAACCCGGCCACCGACCAAATTCACCTGGCTGTTTCCGCCAGCAAAAACGAACAAGCCAAGATCCGGCTGCTCGACGGCAGCGGCCGCCTCGTCTGGAGTGGCCTGCCGGCCACCTTGCAAGCGGGCTTAACTGTCCTGGACCTGCCATTGCCGGCATTGCCGGCCGGGACCTATTGGTTGCAGGTGCAAACCCCCGGCGGGCAGTTTGTCCGCCAGCTCGTGTTGGGCCGCTAAACAAAAGCCCGCACCACCTGCGGTGCAGAGAGAGGGCTTTTTAGGCGATTGAATATTGGTCCTTGAATCTTTCAATTTGAAAGATTCAAGGACCAATGTTTTAGGCCCCATATTCAATTTTTAAATACTGTTGCAACGGCTTCCGGTTCAAGGGGCCGCAGCGCTGGATGGCACGCCGGCCAGCTCACTCTTCCACCATTTTTGCAAGCCAGTAGGCAGGGTCTTCCTGGAAACTCAGCTTGCAGCCCGTGCAGCAAAATCCGTATATTTTTCCCTTGTAATGCGCCGTATCGGGGGTCGTGCGCTCTACGCGCATATGACAAATGAGGTCCAGATCGGTCGCCCAAACCAGGCCAGTCCCTGCTGCGGCGGCAGATTGGGCTGCTGGCGCAGCGCCTGGTTTTTTCGGCGCCTTAGTCGCCGGAGTTTCGGATTTTTCCTGTACGGGCTGAGCTGGTTGCTGGGCCATTTCAGCGGCGGGCGCTACCTCAGCGGTAGCTGCGGCCGACGTGGCATTGGTCGGTGCCGACGCTTGCTGCTGGTCAGGAGAGGTGCTGCATGCGGTCCAAAGGACTAAAAGAAGGATGGCTAAACTATTTTTCATGCTTCGAATTATGTTTGCGGATCAAGACCCCTTGTCAACTTCCGTCGACAAGGGAGTAATGAGCGAATTGAACAATTTTTCTTGCTTATTCCGGCAAAGCCGAATGTTGTCGCTGGCTGCGGAGGGTTTTTAACAAACCACGCACGCGCCACAGTTGGATGGCCAGCAATACAATGGTAAATAAGGCGAGGCTCATAGCAAGGGGCAGCCGCTGGGCCGTCCAGGCCATGAGGTACAACAACACAGCGTAGCGCAAATGCTTCGCCATCAGCAGCCCATCTTCCTTGTCCGGTGGAAGGTGATCGATGTGCCGCAGGTATAGTTTGAGCAGCCCGGCCAATACAGATAAACTAAAAAAAATGGCGGGCAAAAGGAGGCCAATAGATAAAGAGGCAGGAGCAAGTTCCAGCATGATCCAGAAATTTTAGTGGTGGAAAAAGCGACAAGCCGGCGCCCGGCGGAGTGGGGTGTCCGGCAGGCAACGTGCATGAGGCAAATACAAAAGAAGGAGACAGACGGTTCAGGCAAGGCCGTCGGGTGGCTGGAATACTGCCGGGCGGAAAAACTGCCGCAGCACGCGGTGGCTGGGCCAGGAAGGTTTTTTATAGGGTTGCAGCGCCGCTTGCGGTAGCACCGGCGCCGGAGGAGGCGCGGTATATTCGGCTATGCCAGCATATTTTTTTGCCAAACCCGGTGCCGGATGGGTGTCACCCGGCGCCGGGTCATGGGCAGCAGCAGCCGAAAGGCGGTCTTGCAAAAAGCACTTTCCGCTGCACAACAATTCAGGTTTGTCGAGGTTTCGGCACCAACTTGCCGCAATCTCCGGTCGGTTCGCCAGCCAATACAAGGCCAGCCCCAGGTTGTAAAACGCTTGGGTAGCCAGCAAGGCAGCGAACAGAACAGCGGCAAGGGTACGCATGGTAGCGGCGGCTTAGTCCCGGCATTTTTCCATGATCTCATGGAAAATGTCGTGTGCTTTGGTGATCGAAGCCGTTAGTTCGGCGTCCGATTTTCCTTTTTTTACTGCCTTTTGCACGGTTTTACACTGTTTGACAAGCCGTTTCAGGATTTCACCGGTCAACTCTGCTTTGTAACCGGCCGGCACCGCCGATTTTTTCCAGGCCTGGGCGCGCTCGACCAACAAACCTGCTTTTTCGCGCAGCGGAGCCAGATTGCCTTCTTCGGCGGGGTGAAACGTGGTGCTCATCACCTCGTGGAAATCATGCATTTCTTTCCAGTTGGCTTTTTTGGCAGTTTGAGCAAAACCGGTTTGCGGGGCCAGCCAAAGGGCGGCCAAGGCGCAGAGAGCAAAGAATTTTTTCACGGAAAACGATTTAAATGCTTAAAATGAATTGATTGATGCGGGCCAAATTACGCCGCGCAAGGGATCTGTGCCAACGCTTTTTTTATTCTGCAAAACGTTCGTCGCGCAAAAAGTCGTCGTCGGTCAGGGTTTTCAAAAAAGCGATAATTTTCGTTTTTTCATCAGCAGTAAGGGGGATGCCCAGCGAGCCATCCGGCTGGCGCAGCAGGGGGTCGAGCGTGGGCGAATCTTTGACGCCGGCGGCATAGTGATCCAACACGGCTTCCAGGGTTTTGAACTTGCCGTTGTGCATATACGGCGCGGTAGCCGTGAGGTTGCGCAGCGAGGGCACCCGGAATTTGCCGATGTCGTCGGGCAGGGTACTAACCTCATTGCGGCCCCGGTCGTGCGTAAAATCGTTGAGGATGCCGTTGTTGCGGTACGTCTGGTCGGTAAACTGGTCGGTGGCATGGCAAGTGCCGCATTTTTGTGCAAACAAATCCCTGCCTTCCAGGGCCTCGGCAGGCAAGGTGGCGCCTGGCTCCAGGCGCACAAACCGGTCATAGGGGCTGTTGGCGCTCACCAGCATGGCCATAAACTGCGACAAGGCTTGCAGAAAACGTGCGGTATTCACCTCCTCGCTCCCGAATGCTTTTTTGAACATCGCCGGATATTCCGGGTGCGCGCGCAGTTTTTCCAGTACCCGGGCCGGACTTTCATCCATTTCCACCGGGCTCTGGATGGCGTTCAGCGGCACCAGATCGAGGTTGGGCACACCGCCGTCCCAGAAAAAACTGGTTCTCCAAAGCATATTTTGCACCGCAGGAGCATTCCTTTTGCCAAACAGGCCATCGATCCCATGGCTGGTGGCGTGGTCGGGGTGGCTGAACGCTGCGTAGGAAATATGACAATCTGCGCAGGCGATGGTCGTGTCGCGGCTCAGCAAACGCTCGTAGAATAATTTTTTGCCCAGGGCAAATCCATCCTCCGTGACCGGATTCAGGGCCAGGTCATAGGCCGGCGCCGGGAAATTGGCGGGCAAAAACGGCCCGGAAAAAGGTGCTGCCGGTTCGTCTTTGCGACACGCTGCAAGCAGTAGCAGGAGGAGGAGCGGGAGGCTGTATTTTAGCATGGCGAAGTGATTAAGCGCGGAAATGGAAGAAGGTGGCCGCCTCCTGCCTATTTGAAAATTGAAATGTTCAATGCCTAATGTCTAATTTTCAATTTTCAAATACAGTAAGAGACGACCACCGGATACACTAAAGTTTAGGGGTTGTGCACGTGGTCCAGCACAAACATATCGGCGTAGTTGTCGGCCACCGTTTTGGAGTAAGCGCCGGCATGCGAAGTCGGGTTGCTCGCCACGCTGATGTTGGTCGGGTTGCTGAACATTTCCAGGACGTCCACGTAGAGGTGAAAGTGCGGGCCGCCGGTACGGCGCACCTTGGCTGGCTCATCGCCGTGGTGGGTTTCCAGGCTCACCGTTTTGAGGTTGTTCAGCGTGGGGCTGTCGTAGCCGCCAAAGAGGCCGGTGTGGTACTGGAACGTGTTTTCGCCGGTGCCCGGGTCCACCGGCGCCTGGGGCGAAGTGCCTTCTACTTTTACAAAAATGTAGCCGGCATTCCAGCTCCAGTACATGCCATTGGCGCCCGCAGCGGGGTCGAGTACGCCGCTGCGCTCGGTAATCGGGCTGACGCTTTTGGCGCTGTCTATCCCGATCATAAATTTCAAACCGGTGTAGTCGCCGGCCGGCACGTTTTTCAACACCACTTCGCGGCTTTCCAGGTCGTCGTGTTTGCACAGGAAATAGCAGGAATCTTTCGGCACCACGTACTCCGTGCCGTCTTCTTTGACCAGCACAAAGTTGCTGACAAAGTAGTTGAAGGTGCTGAATTTCACTTTTTCGCCGGCGGCGTTCGTGTACTCCGTGCCGAAAACAAGGGCGGCATCGCCGGCCCGGTTGTCAAATTCGATTTCCACATCGCCAAAGCCCGTCAGTTCGTCGTCGGTCTTGTCTTTGCAAGCCGGCACTACCAGTGCCGCCAGGAGGAGGGTCAAATACCAAAATGAAAATTTTTGCATGATAAAAAAGTAGTTTTATTGTTAAAAAATGTAGTTCAATGTACATGTCCAACGCGTATTGGCCTGCACGGTGCGTCGGCTCTGCCAAATGAGGGGCTGAACGCTGAAGCCGGCCGACCAGTGCCCGGCATACGCATCAAGCCCGAGGGTGGCGAAGGTGCTAAGGCCTTCGCTACCCTCGAGTATGGTGTCGCCGTCGCGATTGGCCTGTGCAGCGTCGGCAAACACACCGGCGTTGGGCAACAGGTTCAGTTTGCGCCAGGGCGCCCAGTAGAAAGCCTTGAGAGAGCCGCTCAGGCGGTGGCCGAAGCGGTATTGCTGGTCGTTTTGAGTTGTCCAGCGGGCCAGCAAGTCGGTCGACAAGCCCCAGGCGCCCCGGCGGATGGTGTAAGCTGCCGACACCAGGAAGTCGGTGCTGCCGGTACCGGGTTGCACATTGGGGTTGAGCGGACCGCCATCGGTGGCCAGCAAGTGGTGTTGGCCCGTGGGTAGTTTGAGGCCGCCGCCCAGGCTGAGGGTTTGTTGCCTGCGGTGCCGCGAGCTGTCGCCGGTATCCCACAACAGGTAGTTGAGGAGTACCGACACGTCGCCTATGCCGCGGACGTTGGTGGTTTTGCCGTTTTCGGTTTGACTGAAATCGCGATAGGGCGCTAAAACAAGAGTTTGCCAGCGGCGAAACGGATAAAACCGCGCCATCAGGTCGTAAGAACGGAACTGTTCGGTAGAGTGGAAACGCCCGGCACGCAACGCATCGGCACTCAGGGCCGTGTAACTGGTCTCGGTAGACCAGCGCAGCCCGATAAAATGCCGGTGAAATTGCGGCAGAATGCCAAAATAATTCCCACCGATCGAACAGCCGCAGACATCGCAGGCGGTCGCTTCCGGCACAACAGCCAGTAGCGCCACTGCAAGCAACAGTGTTCGCATAAAAAAATGTTTAAAAAAGGGAAATGAAGGCTACAACCGATCAGGCGGTTGCCGGAGGCCGGAATACTGCGCCCGGATGGGCATCGGCCAAATGGTTCAGGCACGGCGGAAAATGGGTTTCCGAAAATGTGGCCTGTGGGCTCAGGGCTGGAAGTTCAGCCGCTTCGCAAAACAACAGGATATCCTGCAAGTGCCGGAAGGTTTCCGGGAGCCGGGGCTCCTTGGGCCCCTGGTCATCCTGACCTACGATGCGCTTTTCGAGGTAGCACTTGCCATCGCAGTGCAGTTCGGGTTTGGCGCGGTTTTCACAAAATTGCAAATACATCGCCCTGTTCCATTGGTAGTGCAGCGTCCAAAGGCTGCGCACAGTGGCTTGCCCCAGGATACTCACGACCAGAAAAAGGGAAATGAAGTACTTCATAAGCCGCAAAGGTAATAAGTTGTTTGTGTTATTCTGGGTCAGACTAAGTACTGCCAGAAGAATAATTCAAACAAAGGCAACAGAAAAGTGGCTGCCCCTGTATCTTTTTCAGGAGCAGCCGCTCATTCCTCTTCTGTGTTTTCTTAGTGTGTCACCGGGCCGCGAAGCCATGTTTTCAGGGGACACCAGCCCATAAGACCCCTCAAAAACAAGGGGAGTGCTAAAAAGCACAGCCAGTTTAGACCCGTAAAAATACCGATCACGATAACGGCCATCATGAGCAGGTAGGAAAGAACGACTTCAGCCAGCGACAGGTTGTACTCAAATTTCATAAGGCAATAACGTTTTAGATGTTCCTGCCGTCAAAGGTCCTGCACTGTGCTGCCCCGAAGAATGATTTCCGTCAGCGATCCGGTTGATTTTATACGCTATCGCAAAACGGTGATATCGCCGTGCCGTGGCTTTTGCCGTTCGCCCTCGCACAAAATTTCCAGAATCCACACATACACATCCGAAGGCGCCGGCTTGCCGCCGGTAGTGCCATCCCAGGCCGCCGATGGGCCAAACGCCTCATACACTTTTTCACCCCAACGGTTATAAATAGCCAGGCGTTGCACAATTTCCACCCCTTCATACGGCACGGCTGTGAATACGTCGTTCACGCCGTCGCCATCCGGTGTAAAGGCGTTGGGCACCTGGAGCCGGTACGGATCGCAAGGCGGAAACGGCACCACGCGGTAAATCAGCGTATCGGTACAGCCATCGCCGTTCCACACCGTCAGGGTGTATTCGGTCGTGTCAATCGGGGAGGCTACCGGGCTCTGGCAATCCGTGCAACTCAGGCTGTCGGCAGGACTCCAATGGTACTCTGCAAAGCCGTCGGGCCCGGGCAATACCACCGAACCACCCAAAACAATATAAAACGTGTCGGGATCTGGTAAATCCGGCCGAGGCAAATCGGTGACCAGGACACAGTGCGTGCTGTCGCAACCCAGGCTGCTTTGAAACGCGCGGCAATACATGCCGGCAGCCGTCACCGGCTCGCCGAACACCTGTACCGTGTCGCCCACGCAGTGAGGCAATACTTCTTCGGTATTGGGCACCAGCTCCAGCGTGAGAAACACAAGGCTGTCGCAGCCGTTGGCATTGGTAAACTGGTGCATATACGCGCCCGGCACCTCCGTTGGGGTACCAAACACATCGACCGGCGTACCCTGGCAGGTACGCACCACGCCCAGATCGGTACTGTCGGCCGGCCACACCTCAACGGTCGCCGATGCGGTCGCCGAGCAACCGGCGGCATCCGTCACCGTCACGGCATACAGGCTGCTTTGTGTGGGTTGCACCGTTTGGGTCGCCTCAGCAGGGTTGTCAATGCCGGGCCCCGACCACTGCCAGGTACTGGCAGCGGTGGTGCTCAAAAACACCGGCTCGCCCACACACACGATCGTATCCGGCGCCAACAGTGCCGGTATGGCATTGACCTGCACCGAAAACAAGCGTTTCACGGTGCAGATCGGCCCCACATCGGTTAGCGTAAAGGCAAAAAGCCCCGTTTGCGTGGGGGTAATCGAAAACTCCGGGCAATCGGTGCAGGGTATGCCGGCTTGCCCCGTCCAGGTGTAACTGTGCCCAATTTCGGCGGGGATACCCAGCTGCGCATTTTGCCCCAGGCAAATGCTTTGGGGGGCGTAACTGACCTGTTCGTTGCTCAAGGGAAATACCTGGTCCTGGCAGTCGCAATTTTCCAGCGCCGGCAGCACCAGGATCAGGCGGCAGATGTCGGCGCCCGGGAACGCATCGGGCAGGTTGAGGGCCAGGGTGCCGCCGGCCAGAATCGGGTCAGTCAGGGTGCTATCCAACAAAAGCACATCACCCGGCGATTGTTTGCCGTTGCCGTCTACATCGTGGTAGATCCGGTACACCAGGGCGTTGATCGGATAGGAGTTGTTGTTTTGGAAAATAAGTCCAAGGTCAACCAAACCGTCGGGGCCGGTCGAAATGCTGTAGGAGCCGAGGGTAAGATCCGGATCGTTGGCCGGAAAGGTGTACGACGAGGAGCCCGTAGCCGCAAACACCGAACAATTGGCCTGGATGGTTGGGCAAAATGCCGAGGTACTTTGCCGGGTTTGGGCCTGTACGGTGGCGCCCAGGCAATTGGCCTGTTCGCTGGTGCGTACGACCAGCGTAAACGACACGCCCGTATTGGCCGGCAAGCCAATGGGCAGAGCCCAACGCAATACCGAACCGTCGATATAGGGCTCTCCGGCTACGGCATTGTTGCCCGGTGCATAGGAGCCCGGCACATAGGTGTATCCGGCCGGTAAGCTCAGGTAAACACTGTCGCCGGGTTCGGCGGCGCCCACGAGCAGGAGGTTGACTGCCAGGGTTCGTTGTTCGGCACAAAGGACGGGGCCGCTTCCAGCGGGTTCGGAGATGCCGATTTGCACTCCATAGGCCGGCACTACTCCTTCCACGGGCAGTGGTGGGCTGGCCTTGCGCAGGGTATTGGTCAGTTTTCCACAGGACCATTCGGCGCGGGCGCCAAAAATCAGTTGGGCATTCGACACCACGCCGCATTCAGCCTGCACTTTAAACCGGATTTGCAGGCTGCTGTTGGGCTCGTTTACGCCTGCCAGGCCCTCGGTTGCGAGCACGGTTTGCAGGGCAGCAAGATTCCATTCCAGTACGCTGCCGCCAACGGCCACCGGATTCGGAATATTGACAAACGCGCTGCCTGTCGGGAATGCCAGTTGGCAACTGTTGGGCACCAATTGGAAGCCAGGCGGCAGTTCGATCGACACAAAGGGCTTGTAGGCATAGCCCAGGTCGGCGTTGAACACCTCGAAGACGATATAATCCGAGGTGTCGCAGAGCGGCGCCTGGGTAGGCATTTGTTTCAGATCCAGTTCGATCTCGGGGTTGAGCGGCCGAAACAAGAGTTCGAGGGTGTCGCGGCCACAGGTGCTGGGGCTCGGTTGCAGGTAGGGCGTGCAATCCCAGCCGTAAATCAGCAGGAGCCGCTGAGGGTCGCAGGTTTTGTTCCGGGCATTCAGGCGCAGGTTTTTTACCCCGAACACCGGCAAGGTCCCCAATTGGAAAATACCGTTGGCCGGCGTGATCGTCGTGCCGGGCAGCACGGTGAGGCTGATGTTTTCCAGGCCGCCTTCCGGATTGACCAGTTGTACATAATAATTCGGCGCGTTCACGGGGGCCAGGTTGTGGATTTCCACATCCGCGCTGACCGCCGGCGTGGGGAAGTCCAGCACCAACTCGCTCGTCGTCATGGTGTCGCGAGGGTGGTTGCTGTAAAATCCAATTTTGTTTTTCAAGACCCGGATCACCGTATCGGGCGTAACCATGCCATTGGGGAATGCGAGCAATACCTCCTGAAAAGAAGAATCGGGGTCTGAAAACTGACACAGTGGGGCAAACACGATTTTAGTGCGCAGCGCATACCCCTCGTCGGGCGGGTCTACGTAGGCCGGGCCAAAATCGATAACCAGAAAAGTGTCTTGTTCAACAACAAAGGGCAGTGGCAGGTTGGAAAGAAAGGGCACGCTTTCCTGCAAACGCAGGAAACTCAGTTCTACCGAAAGTGGAGTGACGCCTTTGGGGATTTCCAGGCGGTATTGGCCCACCTTGGCCAGGGGCCGCACCTCGTAGGGGAACATGTTTTCCCGGGCAATCCGGGTGTTGTAGGAAAAAGGTCTGGTCTCTGTGGAGTTGGTACAGGGGTAAATGTTAAATACATTTTGCGACAAGGAATCCAGGTACCCCGAATATTGAAACATGAGCGTGTCCAGTGCCCGGTAGTTGTAAAAACGGTAGTTCAGGTTGCTGTTATATCCCATTTCAAAATTGATGAGCGGCGGGTTGTGCTGCTGCGAATACGGAACATAGTTGAGGTCCAGTTTCAGGTCTACCTGCAAGCGAACCGAATCGCCGGCCCCCAGCAAAAAGCCGGTCGGCAAGTAGCCCGCATCTGCCAGTTGAGTCATATTGGGCACAAACGGGTAGTTCATGGTGGCGAGTTGGTCAATGGCGGGTGTCGGCTTGAAATTGACCGGTGTAACGATGCCGTAGAACTTCTGGTCATCGGTCGGGAAAGCCTCAATTGGGCACAAATACATTTTTTGCTCGCTGGAATCCCAAATACTGATCGTCGCACCGGCCACCCGGATCAAATCTTTGGCCACAATCAGCCGTGCGGCATCGCCTTGCGATGGGCCTATGGGGAACGTATCGAAAGCGCCGCCGTGGCCGAAATCGCTGTAAATAATTTCGGTAAATAACTGGTAAAACAGTTTGTTGATGCTGTCGCCGCACAGGATTTTTGTCGACAAAATACTCCGCAGGGTATCGCCCGGCAAAAAGCGGTCGCGCCGCACTTTGTCCAGGTTCAGGATACCAGTTGGGTCGGCGTGCCGGTTGTTGTCGTTGTCGGCCAGATCGTAGTTGAGCCGGTAGGCTTCGCGGTGTTCCCGCGCCCTGAAGCAAGCAGGGAAACCGACAGGAGGGACCGGGCCATCAGGGATTAGTAGCGTATCGGGCGCCGGGCAAGTGCTGCGCAAGATGGAAGAGTCACAGCTCACCGGCGCACAATCGAGGCTGCCTAAGGAGTCGAGCAGCAGCCCGGCCCTGTTGCGCAGGATGTAGCCAAAATTGGTACAGGAATCGGGTACGAAAATCTCAAAACTCCGGTCGGGCCCCGGGTACCCGAAGCCCAGGAACTTCAGCGCACTGCTGTCGGAACAGATGTTTTTCAGGCAAAATTTCAGCGTACCGGAGTCGGCTGGCAGCGGCAAGGGGTAAGCCAGGGTCACCCGGGTAAATTTCTCGGCGGCGAAGGTGTCGATCGTGAACCGGACGGGGTTGAGCCCCGAGAGTACCGGCTGGCAACTGTCGTCCCAAAACAGCCCCCTGGGCAAATCCAGTTCGAGGGCCAGGTAGCCGGTATCAGACAGCAGCCGGTTGGATTGTAGCTTGTAAAACAAGGAGTAGGTTTCGTTGTCCGCCAGGCATTCGCCAATTTGGTAGCTCACAAAACCGGTCACCCGGTCGCCGGGTTTGGGTGCAAATTGCACCGTATCGGCCGCCAGAAATTTGCCAACCGGACAAGGAATGTTGTAAAAATAATTCATGTACACCACCGGCAAATCCTGGTAGCAGGGCGCGTCGCAGTAGTAATTGTCAAACGTAATATCAAAGGTGTCGTGCCCCAGCATTTCGGGAAAAAACAGGGTTATTTTGCCGGCATACACCTTGTTGCAAACCGTCATGGTATCATTGGAGGCCAGGTTCGGATTGATCTGTTGGACGCTGCCATCGGTTCGGTGGACGCGGAACGAGCTCTTGTCCATCCCCAGGATGGGTGGCGCTTCCGAGCGGAATTGGAGGATGATGTTGGTTGCCGGCGCCGGGCCTTCGTTGACCACCCGGAGTTTCATGGTATGTGGTTTTTCCGCGCAAACATCCCAGGGCAGGGCATATTGCGGCGTGAAAACCAGTTTGGGCTGGTATTGCGACGGCAAAATGCGCACGTCGGCGCGGGTGCTGTCGCCCTGGCAGGGTGCTTGGGTGGGCGTGCAACTCCACTCGGCGATGAGTTTGGAGCGGCACAAAAAACTCGGAATGCCGCAGTCGGTGATCGTGATTTTTTCCTCAATCAGAATGGTTTCTCCAAATTCGAACAAACTGTCCTGGTCGCCAAAGGCTTTGAAAAAATTGCCATCAAAATACGCCGAGTAGGCCGTGGGGGTGTTTTGTTCGTTCAGGGCGCCCGCCACCTGAATGTCGATGCCGGCAGGGTGCAGGTCGCGGATAAACAAATGTTGCACCGCCCCGAGGCGGGTATTGCGCACATGCAGGGTGCGGACCACCATTTCTCCTTTTTCACCAGATACTGAATCGTTGTCCACTTGGGTAATGACCAGCAGGCTGGTTTGGATCTGGAATTTGGTGGTTGTCAATTGCTCGGTAATCGTTCCGGCCCGCACCCGCAGCAGCACACTGAACAATTGGGCTGAATTGATGGCTTCTACCAGGCCGCAGGCGGCGTAGAGCTGTACGCGTACCGTCAGCAATGCGCCAGGGGCCAGGGCGCCGAGGCTGAGAATGGGGTTGTTGGGTGTGGAAATACTGAATTCTGTGGCGCCTGAGGCGCTACCGGGCAGGTATTCCAGCCCGGAGGGCAATTCCAGGTCGAGAAAAGCGAGCGGGATAGCGCTCCCGGTGTTGTTCTGTACCTGGATCAGCATCGTATCGGCCGAGCATACGAGCAGCTGGTCGGGGTTTTGATAGGTAATGTTGATGTTCTGGGAAAAAAGGGACGAAAAGGAGGTAGCCAGCAGGCTGGCCGCTACCAAGGCGAGCAGGTGTTTGAACATGGGATCACAGAGGATTAAGGTTGGGTGAAATAATTTGGTTCAAATATAGCAGTGTTTGGCACAAAAACAGGCAATCCGATCCGGGGGAGCGTTTATTTCATCAGCCAGTCAAAAGGAAATTGTTGTCAACTCTGCCTCGCACGGGTAGATACTGTTTTGGGGTAAATCGCTGCTGCATCGTGCAGGGCTTGAGTACCACGATGGCAATTGTGTGGGGCCGGCAGACAAACAGAAAAAGCGGATTCGGTTAATCGCCGTCCAATTTTTCCAGCAACCATTCGCGGGCAACGATTTGGGGGGTGGATTTTATTTCCTCGATCAGGCGCAGGCGTTTGTGGCTCTTTTTTTGCCAGCCATACTTGATAATTTTATCCAGTTTGCGCAAAAAATTCAGGTTGCGTTCTTTGACGTTGGAGGCCAGGCTGGAGCGCCGGATTTTCTGGTCAAGGGCTTTCATGCGGGGCGCCAACAATTCCTGTTGGGTTTCATAGAAGATTTTAATCAGGAGCAGGTCGGCGGTAATGCTTGTTCCGGGATGTTCAAAGTGGCGGTAGACCAGGGTGTTTTGTGCTTCGTCGTATTGCCCGAGATGGTATTGGTATTCGGCAAGGTTGAGGCTGTAAATTTCGGAAGCAAAGCGGGTGCCTCCGATGCGATCTGGTGTGTGGGTGTCGAGAAAATGTTTGACCCACCCCGTCTTGTTGAGTTTGAGGGCAAAAATGATGAGGTTGCGAAAGGCGGTGAACGGAATTTTGCCATCGATGTAGAAATACCCTTTTTGCAGATGCTCGTTGTACAGGTCAAATACCTGGGAACGGGTTTGCTCGTCGCCTCGCTGCTGGTATTGTTGAAGGATAAAAATCCGGCTGTAGGTTTTTAAACTTTTGAATTGTTCCAGTGGAATAGTGTGCTGGTGTGCGTCCAGCAGGTGTTCCAAGGTTTCCAATTGGTCGGCTTGGGCCGGGTTGCGCAACACTTGCAAGATAGTCCTGTAAATGCGGTGTTGCGGGGTATCGAGCGGTCCGTTGGCATCCGAAAGCGCCCAAATGGTATCTTCCAGTAGTTGAGTAGGGATTGGGTCTATTTCCGCCCGGTTCCGCTGGTGTTCCAGGCCGCAACTGATTTCCAAGCGTTTTATGCTGTAATACAAATCCAGATTTGCCTGCATGGCTTGCAGGTTTACATCGTTGTCCGTCGAATTGTACAAACCCCGGAAGAGTTGCTCCTCTTCCTCGATTTGGAATTGCCGGTGGAAAAAAGCGGCATCGCGGTAGGGTAGGGTAGCCTGGTTTTTCCGGATGTTTTGCATCGTTTGCCAAAACCGCTCTTCCAAACCGGCATTCCGGTAAAAAGCAGCCAGGGCCAATTGGCCGGCAGGCTCATCGGCTTTTGTTTCGGTGGCCCGCTGGCTGAGGTATTGCCGAACCAATTGCCAGAGTTGGGAACTCAGGTCGTCAATAGGACCTTTGGTTTTTTGCTGAAAAGGCCGTTCCGGAAACATGTAGCGGGCGACGAACTCTTTTTCCAGCCGTGGGTGCTCCTCTTCGGCGCCGTACTCCAGGATATGGTCGTAGAGCCGCAACAGAGAATCGGTATTGACTCCAAAGTTGAAGTAGGGCGAGAGCAAAAACAGGCGTAGTTTTTTTTGTTCCGATTCATTGAGCCGTCTTAGAATTTCAAGCAGTTTCCGGTTCAACATAGGGGGAAAACATCAAGGTTAGTGAAGCTGGTATTTCCGAAAAACGGAAAAAAATGTAGAAAAAATAGAACGCTATTGGTGAAAGATTTGTGGCAGAAAAATTCCTTTCCAAACAAATTTCACATTGTATGAAACCTTTAGCCCTCTTTGTTGCTCTGTTTTTACTGTCCGGTTTGCCGGTGTTCTCGCTGCGTGCGGAAGTGCCTGGGCCTGCTACAACATGCCCGGCGCCGGCGCCTACAAATGTAAGTGTGCTGTCGACCACCTCCAGTACGATTTCGCTGGTTTGGATCGGGCCGGCCAGTTCGGGGATTTATTACGAAGTGAATGTGTACAACCTCACGACCAGCTCCGCACTACCTTCGGTGTTTACCACTTCGGAAAGCACGACAATATCTGGCCTGGCGCCCCAAAATTGCTACGAATTTCAGGTGCGGGCGTCTTATTGCGGGTATTATAGCTTCGGTACCTGGTCTGTTCCGGAATCGTGTTGCACCGGTATCATTATCATTGATGACTGGGCCGAACTGCCGGGTCCTGGCGAAGATGATCCCACCGTGGTGGATCTTAGACAACCAGGCGACATCTATTTGTGCCTTACCCGTTCCAACGCGGCGCCTCCGGAATTTAACAATACTATTGTTGCAGAATTTCGGTACAGCAACTCAGATGTACAAGTAGGCTTTGGGTTGAATGCCAGTTCCAATGATATCTATTCGAATATCATTGCACAGATAGGGTCAAGTTTCTCGCTCAAATCCATCAGTACCGATCCTCCGATCATCCTCCTTAAGCACAACTCTACCCCCCTGGTAGAGATCGAATACTACGACTTGCATGCTCCCAATTCTTTCGATGTGTGGGCGGAGCTGCGTTTTGAGCGGCTTGCCAGTTTGCAGGCGTTCAACTATTGGGCAATGGACTGCCCGGGCTTTTCCATGCTGGGTAAGGAAACGCCTGACTGGCAGCCGATGCAATACACACACCCAGGGCATTTTCAGCGGCTAAAGCCCCTCACCGAACCTGTGCTCAGCCCCAATCCCTTCCGGCAGTCGGCTGCGTTTGATTTTGTGCTCGACCAGCCGGCGCCAGTGCAAATTGAGTTGTACGACGCACTGGGCCGTCCGGTTCAGGTGGTTTGGCAGAATGCTGTGCAGGCCGCCGGCACCTATCGCGCTACCGTCGAGGGCGCCGGTTTACCCCCGGGACTGTATGTCCTGCACGTCACTATCGATGGGCAACGACAAGTGCTTCAGGTAGTGAAATCAGAATAATTGAGAATTTTACAGGAAGTGTGAGGCTCCGGGTATTTCTGAAAGGAAAACAGCCGGGGCCTTTTTTATTCTATAACCCGGGTTTCGAGGCATTCCAGACGCCAATTTTAACAGACCCGCTTTTCCGAAAATGGCCAAAAAATGTGGTTGGACAGGCTTGTGCAGTCCCCGCACATTTGCCAACAGGATATGCCTCAGCAGCCTGTTTTATGGTGCCTTTCTTTCACGTTCAACTTATACTTACACCTATGAAAAAAATCCTTTTTGCCCTCCCAGTCCTTGCTCTTGCTCTTTTCCTGAGTTTTTGCGCTAAAGAACAAAACCGACCAGTTGCCGCTGCCGCCAGCCCAGCCGAAACCGGTGCCGCCGAACGCGGCGGCGGGGGGGAGTCTGAAGCCTGTGATGTGACCATCACGGCTACCGGTACCGTGGAAGTGTGCGGCTTGTCGACCAACGGCCAGGCTTGCACCGATTGCTATAGCGTCAACCGGCCTGGCAGAGAAGTGGGCACCAACTTTTTCTACAGTCTCGTGCCGACCTATCCCGATGTGCCCTTTAGCATTCGGAATACTGGCAATGCTACCGTCCAGGTGACGGTGAGCACGCCAGCGTTTGGTTGCGCAGTGTGGGTGTTGGCGCCCGGCGCATGCGAGCAGTTTGGTTTGGCCACAACGTGTTTGTTGTTCAGCACACGGCCCGGCTTCCCTTGCAAATAGTAGATGTTCAGTCTCAAGACAAATTTGCTGCCCTGCCGGTGTATTACCGGCAGGGCAGTTTTGTTGTGCGCCCGGGCACTGCGACGGTTTTGCGGCAAGGATCCTGCGACAATAAAAATCATCCAGCCTCAGGATTTTTTTCAACCCAAGCACGGGTCGGGCCGGAATGGGACCTTCAATCCGGCGTTTTGGTGATGGAAATATTGGCAAAATCGCCGCCCGAGGTATCGGCCACATAGAACCCAATAGATCCGGTATGCACCGCGGTCACCTTTTCAACGACAAGGCTGGGGCTGGGGTTGCCATTGATATAGGTCGAGACCGTAGTGCCCTGCACCACAATTCGTACCCGCATCCAGGCATTGGGGTCCGGAGCCGGATCTACCGCATTTTCATATTTGCCCGGGGAAAGCGCCCGCAAGCGGCGCCAGGTAAAGTCAGGAAAGGACACGTATTGGATACTTCTATGCCGCAAGACTTCGTCTGGCGCCCTGAATTGGAAGGGGCGCAGGTATATTGCATCGTAAGTGGAGTCGTTTTGGCCGTGAAAGGCGAGCCCTACAAAACTGTGTTGTTTCACATCCTCACCCCGAACGTCAAACTCTATTGTGCCATTGGAAAACTCAACCCCTGTCAGCCAGGCTACCCCTTCGCCATATTCTTTGCTGAGCCGGATCCCCTGGTAGGAGGGTTCATCGATGAGGGTAGCCGTTCGGTTAAACACCCGGATGCCTTCGCTTCGAACAGCCTCGTGAAGTTGGATAGTACGCACATCTTGTGCAAAAGCGGAAACCACTAAAAAACATAGCAGTGGCGTGGCTGCCCATTGATTTTTGTTCATAGCGCTAACATTTAAAAACAATACAAACCTGTACCAGGCCTGTACAAAACTAGGCAGCGTTTGCCTCGCTCCAAACGGCTACTGCACGATCTTGGACCAAACGCGACCTGTCGGCGGCCATCAGCGCTTCCCGGACCTCTTCCGACAAGAAGCAGGTGTGCACCTTGTTTTTCTTCGGCTAACCGATTCGACGGATACTTAAAAAGCAACTACCTTTAAATTTTTAAACAAAAAGACCAAATCACATGACTGCAAAACAATTTTCCATCCGCTTCTTCTTCGCAGCCTTTCTGTGTGCTGCATTCGCGCCTTCTTTGCTGCACGCGCAGGACGTAGACAAAGAATTGGCCGCCTTTGCCCAACAATTCCAGGACGCCTACAACAAGGAGGACGCCGCCGCGCTCCAGGCGTTCTACACCGACGATGCCGTCCGTGTGGCCAAAGACGGCAGCAGCATCAGCGGCGCCGCCAACATTGGCGCGTTCTGGGCTGCCCAATTTCAAGGCGCCGATGCGACCCTTACGCTTACCCAATCCCTCGTGTCGTGGAGCGATGCCAACCATGCCTACATCGCAAAAGGAACCTACCAGGTAACGGGCACTACCGCAAAAGGAGATGCCTTCAGCCTGTCCGGGGGCTATAGCAACATCATGCTGCAACAAAATGGCGCCTGGAAAATCTCCCACTCAGCATTGATCGAGTAACATCCGCTACCGTTTGGCCGCCTTTTTCAAAGGCATTCATCGGTCTGCGGCCCTACGGGATCTGGATTTCCAGTCGTTAAAACCAAATGCCATGACCAACATGAAAATATCCCTGTTGCTGTTGTTGCTGCTCAGCCTGTTCCATCCGGTAGCCATGCCTGGACAGGAACCCCGCGTCAGGGTCCGGGAAAGCAGTGTCCGCTCGGTGCTTTTGGGCAAAGCCAAAGTCAGCAAGCAATGCCAGACCCGCAAAGAGGGCGAACACAGCACCTGGACCAGTGAGGCCTGGCAGTTTGTGGACAAACAAGGAAATTTTAAAAAGTAAATCATGGTAAAACACTTCGTCTGGGCCTTCCTTTTGGGCGCATCTCCCATCGCCCTGGTCGCCCAACCAACACCGGCGCCTGCCTGGTCCCCCAACAAACAGGCCGTCCTGAAATCCGTAGATGCCCATGAAAAAGACCTAGTGCGCCTCAGCGACCAGGTCTGGGCCTTTGCCGAAACAGCGCTCCGCGAACACCAGTCGGCCAAAGTACTGGCCGACTACGCCGAGGCACAGGGCTTTCGAGTCGAGCGGGGGGTAGCCGGAATGCCCACGGCGTTCGTCGCCAGTTTTGGCAGCGGCAAACCGGTCATTGGCATACTCGGCGAATTTGACGCCCTGCCGGGACTCTCACAAAAGGCCGTTCCGCAACAAGAACCCTTGCAAGAGGGCGCCGGCGGACACGGCTGTGGGCACAACATGTTCGGCCCGGGGAGCCTGGGCGCCGCCATCGCGATCAAAGAATTGATCCAACAAGGAAAATTAAACGGCACCATTCGTTTCTACGGCACACCCGCCGAAGAAGCCGTCGGCGGAAAAACATACATGGCGCGGGCAGGCCTGTTCAACGATCTCGACGCCTGCCTCGACTGGCATCCAAGCGATATCACCGAGGCCTCCGTGCAAAGTTCGCAGGCAATGGTCAGTTATTTTATCGAGTTTCGGGGCAAGGCCGCCCATGCCGCCTACGACCCCTGGAACGGCTACAGCGCGCTCGACGCCGTCGAACTGTGCCTGCACGGGTTGAATATGCTGCGCGAGCACGTCAAGCCAAGCGTCCGCATCCATTATGTTATCAAAAGCGGCGGCGATGTGCCCAACGTGGTGCCGGATTATGCCAAAATCAACCTTTGGGTGCGCGACAGCGAGCGCAAAGGCGTCGAAGCCATCTGGCCCCGGGTGGAGCAAATCGCCGCAGGCGCAGCCATGATGTCCGGCACCGAAGCGAAACTCACGCTGGAATCCGGCAGTTGGGAATTGCTCGTCAACCGAACGGGCGGCGCTGCTTTGCAGAAAAACCTGGAACTGCTTGGCGACATCCTGTATACGCCCGCCGAAATTGAATTTGCCAAAAAAATTCAAGCGGCTACCGGCGTCGAACAAGCCGGTTTGGACGCCAAAATCAAACCCCTGCGGGAAACGATGAAAGACCCCGAAGGCGGCTCCACCGACGTGGCGGACGTGAGCTGGATCACGCCTGAAATTTCGCTCGTGGTCACCACGGCGCCCCTCAAAGCCCCCTGGCACAGTTGGGCGGTGGTGGCTTGCGGCGGCATGTCCATCGGGCACAAGGGCATGTTGTATTCGAGCAAGGCCCTGGGCCTCACGATGGTGGATTTGTTTGAAAA
>JADLDL010000194.1 GCA_020846655.1 Saprospiraceae bacterium
ACCCGCTTGTCTTTCTCCTTCCGCTGCATCACTCGGAGTCGGCTGATCGTTTTAGCATCAAGGTGTATCATCCTGCAAAGTTAAATTATGTTCGATTTTCGCAAACCATTTTCCGCCGGGTATAATTGGATTTTATATTTGCTAATAAGTTTTTCAACCTCTTCTTTAGGCGCTCGATTATTTATTATTGGGTAGGCTTCAAGTTTATCAAGCAAGGCATCCAAAGAGATGATTTCTTTATTGTAAAGCTCTTCAAGCACCCATAAAAGGCCATGAACAACGATATCACGGCGCTTAGATTCATTACGGAGACTTTTGTCTGAACTAAGAATTGCCGCATTACGCCGAGTGGCAGCTTCCAATACAGAAGCATCAACATAACTGATACCTTTATTGGTTTCTGTTATCAAAGCAATTGTTTCAAAAAGGCCAAAATTATCAATCTGAAGATGTCCCATTTCGATGAAAGAATTCACTTCAGCAAATTGTATTTCATCTGTTATTTCACCCAAAACTTGTAGAGTAGTGACTACTTCAAACGGCAGTCGGTAGAAGCTTGACAGGAGTCCCAAGTCGATTAGATCAAAAAAGATACAGGCATCCTTGATCACAATTTCTTCCTTAGATGACACTGACATACTCCTTTCTTAAATAGTTAATATCTATATTACACAGTGCTGCAGCTTTGCTTAAACTGATTATACCCTCTGACAAACCCCGAGCAATAAGTAAATCAAAGCCTTTCGTAGACTCTTCACCCTTGTATTCGCCTGGCTCATCTTTTGCGCCATACTTTTTACTCATATATACCATCCAACGTCGATAGTAATTATCAGTAATTATCTCCAAAGTACGGAGCCTGTGGAGAGTCGCTCGAATAGAAATACCATAATATTCCTTAATTTTTATCAACTCTTTGATGTCGATATAATTACGCTTATCTCCACCAATCATTTGGTGAAGCATATGGCTGGGAATCAGAAAACAAGTGGAGAAATAGTGGCACCATTCTTCTTCCATTTTTGAGTTGCCATTCAAAATAGCAAGATTGAGAAGCAGATGAGCTAACTCGTGAATAATAGTGAAGCGAATACGCTCAATGGACTTAAATTGCTTATTAACCACTACTATAGGAATTCTGGACGAGGTAAGAACAGCAAGGCCATCTAAAGCTTCCACATCATCAATTTGAATGACTTTTATGCCTTTTAACTCCAACATTTCGCTAATATTAGGGATAGGGTCGTCTCCCAAGTTCCATTCCTTTCTGAGTTTGATAGCTGCATTTTCAACATCAGTTTTTTCCCTGATTTCAAAGCCATTTAATGGGTTAACAAATTCACTTTGGACGTTGAGAATTTCCTCCAACTCCATGTAACGTTCCGTGTAATCTCTGACTCGTTCAATAATAGATTCTTCCTCTTTTTTAGAAAGGTCAGCCCGTCTGCGAAACTGTATTTGGCCCAACTCCAGGGTCTTTTTTTTTAAAAAATAATCGGGCTTGACTTTGAGTGCTCTAGCAATAGAGAGCAGAACCTCTGTGCTAGGGTTCATCTCTCCCTGCTCGTACTTGCTTAAGGCCTGCTTGGTTACCTTATTAACTAAAACATCGGACAAATCTTGCAAAGACATACCTGCCATTTTACGTGCAAGTTTTAGCCTGGTGCTGAAAGTATTGTCGGATTGTGACATGAGTTTTTAATTTGTTGACAAAAATACATAATTTAATCTTTTTGTCAACCGGTATTCTGTAAAATATTTACGAAAATAATTTTTGCATAGGATGCAATAGCAACCTTCCTTTGTCGATATAAATCGCTCATATCCAATCTATTGCAAAAAATATTATTTAAAGACAGGCGCATCTTTACAGTTTCCGGATTTTCAGGTTGCGAAACCAAACCGAATTGCCGTGGTCCTGCAGCAGCACGGGCCCGCTGGGCGCCAGGCCAAAACCCTCCCACACGACATACTTGCTGCGGGCCACCAGGGCAGCGAAAATATTGCTGCCCCGCTCGTATTCCAGCACCTGGAACCCATTGAGCCAATGCTGCACCACCCGATCGGGGCGTACCACGATGCGGCCGCTGTTCCAGTTGCCGACGGGCTGCTGGAAGCGTTTTTCCAGTTTGTAGGACGGGATCAGGTCGTAGAGGCTGGCCAGGGTGCGGTTGCCGGCGGCGCCCAGTTTGGCATCGGGGTGGCGCTCGTCGTCGAGAAGTTGGTATTCGAGGCCAATGGCAGAGCCTCCTTTGGTGTCGAAGTGTTCATCGACAAAATATTTGACCCCCGAATTGGCGCCCTCGCTCAGTTTAAAATCAAAACAAAACTCGAAAGTGCTGAACGAATCGGTGCTCACCAGGTCGCCGAAACTCCGGGCTTCGGAGCCGTCGGAGCCCTGGATGTGGAGCAGGCCGTTTTGCACCGTCCAGCCGGCCGAAGGGGCGCTGACGCGAAAGGCCGAGCGCCAGCCCTCGAGGGTTTTGCCGTTGAACAAGAGCCGCCAGCCCTGTGCTTTTTCCTGCTCGTGGAGTTGGTTGGGACTGAAATTGAGCACCGGGCACTGGTCCCAGGGCCGGGGCCGCATGTCGCGGCCGGTCTGGATCCGGATGTTGCGCCAGCGCACCTGTTTGCCGGCTTCTTCGGGCTTGCCGATGGCGTGTACTTGCAAGGCGATAAACCCTTTTTCCACCAAAGTATCCACCAGAAAAGCCACTGGCACCTCGTTGATCCAGGTCCGGATGGTATTGCCGATGGCTTCGATGCGATAGTGGTTCCAGCGGCCGCCCGTGCGAAAGGCTTTTTTGCCCTCAGGGTTGATGTTTGGGATGTAGAGCCACTGGCGGCGGCCTTCGTCGTAGAGCCCACCCGACCAGGCCCGCGGCGAGGGGTCCACTTCCACCTGCCAGCCGAATACCCGGCCTTCGTTTTGCTCCGGTTTGGCCTGGCTGCGAATCTGAATACCGGAGTTGAGGCCGTCGTCGACCGACAGATCCAGTTCGAGGATAAAATCATCGTACTCCCGTTCGGTACACAAAAAGGAATTGGGCGTGTTGGGCACTGAACTGCCCGTGATGACGCCCTTGGACACCGTGTAGCGGGCCTGCCCGCCTTTTTGGGTCCAGCCGGCGAGGTTTTTTCCGGTAAAAAGAGGGGTCCACTTGCCGTTTTGGGCTAGCAGAGCCTGGGCAAAAACGAGCAGGAGCGAGAGGAGAGCGATATGTTTCATGCTGACAATTGAAAAGCGGGGCCGGCAAGCAAATATCGAAAAAAATGTTGCCTAGCCCTGTTCTTTTCGCACCCGGGTGGTCAGCGCCACGAGTTGGTTGGCCAGGCGTTCGCCGTGCGACTCGAAAATCTCGCGCAGGGCAGCATTGTCCTGGTCCGAAAAATCGAGCATTTCGGGGTAGAGCCCCACGGCGGTGTCGTTGAGGCTGGCGATGAGGGCGTGCGCCACCTCATCCCAGGAAGGGTGGGGCGAGCGCTCGGCCTGTGCCGACAGCAGATCCCACTCGGCGTTCAGGATATCCTGCGAGCTATCGGCCGCGCGGGCGCGGCGGGCCAGCAGCCAGCCGGTGCGCTCACGCTCGGCCGCTACCAGATCGACATGCCGGTGGATGTACTGGCGCAAGTAGGTTTCCCAATGGAATTGGCTGGCCTCGAACTGCTGGAGCCAGGCCGGGTGCGTGTCGGGCCGGGAGGCCACCGGGCCGAGTATATCCGGGTGTTGCTCCGAGAGAAACTGCAGGAACTCGTCGAAATCCAGCAGCATATTAGCCATGGCTTCGGGCTCGGCAAACGCGCTGCCGCCCAGGTCGTACCAAAGGGTGACATAGCCCCCCGTTTCGGTTTCGAAACGAATATTTGAAATCGTGTAGTCGGGGGTCCCCATCACCGTAGCATCCGCCATCGTGCCTTGTTTTTTGCTGAAAAAAGGTAAGATAAGGTTTCCTGCCGGGATAACCCAATTCAGCGTATTTTTCGCCCCAATCGCTCAAGTGTTTTTTCGACCTACCTATGAAAATCCATTTTTTCCTCCGCTATACCACCCAGTTCGGACAATCCTTTTCCCTCTCCCTCTCCGACGGCCAGCAAGTGGCTCTCGAATACCTGAACGACGAATTTTGGCACGGCAGCGCCGAAGCCGACCCCATTGCCCACCCCCAACTGGGCTATTTTTACAGTTTGCAGGACCGAAGCGGCCACGTCCAACTGGAATCGGGCCCCAACCGCCTGCTCCCGCTCGACGCCGGCAAAACGGGGCCCCTGGCGGTTTTTGACTATTTCAACCCCATGGGTGCGCTGGAAAACACCTTTACCACGCAGCCCTTTCAGGATATTTTTTTCCGGCCCAACACCAGCGCGGCGCGCAAAACACCGGGCCGCTACACCCATATCCTCCGCGTCAAAGCGCCCCTGCTCGGCGCCGATGAAGTGCCCTGTGTGCTCGGGCATGGACTGGCGCTGCGCAACTGGGACACCGCCGCGCCCCTCCTGTTGAATGCCCGCGAAGGCTGGTGGGAAATTCAACTCAACCTCTCGGAAGAAAACTTCCCGCTCGGCTACAAATACGGCATCTGGAACCAGCGCAGCCAGCGCTTCGCCGGTTTTGAAGACGGCGGCAACCGCACCCTCTACACGCCGCCCGTGTCGCTGCAACCCGGCGAAGGCCTGGTGCTGCACCACGACAATTTCGCCCGGCTACCTTTCCAGCCCTGGCGCGGCGCCGGGGTGGCTATTCCGGTGTTTAGTTTGCGCAGCGCGCAAAGTTTCGGCGTCGGCGAGTTCACCGACCTGCCCGCACTGGCCGACTGGGCCCAGGGCATCGGGCTCAAACTGATCCAGTTGTTGCCCGTCAACGACACCTCAGCGACCGGCTCCTGGACCGATTCGTACCCCTACGCCGCTATTTCGGCCTTTGCCCTGCACCCGCTCTACCTGAATGTGGCCGAAGTGGCCGGCGCCGCACAGGCCGCCCTGCTGGAGCCCTATGCCGCCGTTCGGGACAGCCTGAACGGCCAGGATGCCGTCGATTACGAAGCGGTGATGCAGCACAAATGGGCCATCATCCGCCAATTGTACGCTGCGCAAAAAGCCGATTTTCTCCGCAACAGCGATTTTATCCAATATTTTACCCACAACAAACACTGGCTCGTGCCCTACGCGGCCTTTTGTTATTTGCGGGACAAAAACGGCACCTCCGAGTTTCACCGCTGGCCCGCCCACGCGCTGTACCACGAAAAAGAAATTGAAAAACTGGTATCGCCCAAAGCCGCGTACTACGACGAGGTGGCGGTTCATTATTTTGTGCAGTGGCACCTGCACCGCCAACTGAAAGCCGCCGCCGATTACATCCACGACCGGGGCCTGGCCCTCAAGGGCGATATTCCCATCGGCATTTACCGGCACAGCTGCGATGCCTGGACGGCGCCCGAACTCTACGACATGAACAGCCAGGCCGGCGCGCCGCCCGACGATTTTGCCGTGAACGGCCAAAACTGGGGTTTCCCGACCTACAACTGGGCCCGTATGAAAGCCGACGGCTTTGCCTGGTGGCGGCAGCGGTTTCAGCAAATGAGCCTGTATTTCGACGCCTTCCGGATCGACCATATCCTGGGCTTTTTCCGCATCTGGAGCATTCCGCTGGATGCGGTGCAAGGCATTCTCGGTTATTTTGTGCCGGCCTTGCCGGTCCGGGAGCAGGAGTTTCATGAAGCCGGCGCCGGCTTCAGTTACGAGCGCCTGTGCCAGCCTTTTGTGACCGAAACGCTGCTGCTCGAACTGTTTAGCGCCCAGGCGGGCCCCGTGTGCGACCTCTTTTTCGAACACGCGCCCGAAGGCAGCCCCGGGCAGTACCGTTTTTTGCCCGCTTTTGATAGTCAGCAAAAAATAGCCGCTTACCTCGCTGCCCGGCCGGCGCCGGCCGCTGCCAAAGGCAAGAAAAAAGCCGCTGCCGCCGGATCGCCCCTGGAGGCCATTTTGGCCGAACTGGAGTTGGAAACCCTGCAAAACGGCTTGTTTGCGCTGTTGGCCAATGTTATTTTGCTCGACACCACGCCGGCCGGCGAGCGCGACAAACAATACGCGTTTCGCTTTGGCATCGAGCAAACGAGTTCGTACCAGCACTTACCTGAAGCGGTAAAACCGAAGATTCAGGCCTTGTACGTCGATTATTTTTACCGGCGGCAGGACGAGTTTTGGCAGCAGGAGGCTTTTGAAAAACTGCCGGCCCTGAAGCGTTCGACCAAGATGCTGATTTGCGGCGAAGACCTGGGCATGGTGCCGCATTGTGTGCCGAACGTGATGGAGGAACTCGGCATTTTGAGCCTGGAAATCCAGCGCATGCCCAAGAAATCGGGCGCGGCGTTTTTCCACCCCAAGGATGCGCCGTATTTGTCGGTGGTGACCCCATCGACGCACGACATGAGCACCCTGCGGGGTTGGTGGGAAGAAGATCGGCACCTGATCCAGCGGTTTTTCCAGGAGGTGCTGGGCTACGAAGGTTCGGCGCCGTACTTCTGCGAACCCTGGGTGAACCGGCTGTTGGTTGAGCAGCATTTGCAATCGCCGGCCATGTGGGCGATTTTCCAGTTGCAGGACCTGTTGGGTATGGATGGCGCGCTGCGCCGCGAAAATCCGGACGAGGAGCGCATCAATGTGCCGGCCAACCCCAAGCACTACTGGCGCTACCGCATGCACCTGACGATCGAGGCTTTGCAGCAGGCCGGGCGTTACAATGCCGGCTTGCGCGACATGGTGTCGGCCAGCGGCCGTTGAACTAGCCGTTCCGGCAAAAAAAGTATCAGCGGATGGGTTTCCACTCTTCCACGTAGGATTTGCGGAGAAACAGCAGCGACAAGCCTTCGCGGAGGTAAATCCAACTGACCTTGAGGTAGCCGTATTCGCGGAAGCGCCGGGGCGAGTGGTAGATTTTGAGCCGGTACAGGTAGGCGATGCGGCCTTCTTTGTGGAGCCGGTAGAACAGGTTGCAGTCTTCGCCGGCCACGATCTTTTCGTTGTAGCCCAGGATCCGCTCGAACACGGGGCGGCGCACCAGTTGGCATTCGCCTTTGGCCAGGTACACGCCCAGGGTAAACGACAGCCGGATGATGCTGTTCATCAGGATATGGTAGAGCCGGTCGGGGATGCTGGCTTCTTCGGGGTACACCCAAAGGGGTGTGGTGGCGGCCACCACTTCCGGTTTTTCGAAACTGGCCAGCACGGCGGGGAAGAAGCGGTCTTTGTCGGGGATGCGCACATCGGCGTCCATGTGAAACAGGATGTCGCCGGTGGCGATGGTAGCCCCGAGGTTGCGGCCCATGGCGATGTTTTGTTTGCCAGCGCGTTGGATCAGTTTGACCCGCGCTTCGCCCCATTCCTGTTGGAATTGCCGCACGATATCGGCGGTATTGTCGGTGCTGGTCGCGTCGGAGACGACGATTTCCAGGTTGAAAGGTTCTAGGTAGTCGCGAAATTGTTCGATCGTCGGACCGATGTATTTCCCCTCATTTTTGGTAGGCACAACGATACTGATGCGCGGCTTTTCCATCCTGGCTAACCGGTTTTGGACAAATTGTGTGGGGCAAAGGTAGCGGATTTGGCATTACCGGCGGGTATAGAAAATCCGCCAGATCAATTGCCAGTGCTGGCCCTCGTCGTCGCTGCGCATCCAGTCCCAGGTAAAGCGCTCAGTGTGGATGTCGTGGAAGCGCATTTGCTGTTGCACGGGTTTGCCGTTTTTGCCCGTGAAGGTGCGGCGGAACACGAAGGTATCGCCCTCTTTGCCGCCGGTAAAATCGAGGTAGCCCCCCTGGTTGTCCACCCAGGTTTGTTTCCAGCGCTGGCTGGCGGCGTCAAACACCGACCAGCTCCGGCCTTCAAAGCCGGCCGATTTTCCGGTGGCGGACTGGTAGTGTTCGCTGATGACTTGGCCGTTCAGGGTGCGGGTGATGCTGTTGGTGCCGGTGGCCTCGGTGCTGTCGGTGTCTTGCCAGCGGAGGTTCCATTCGCCGAGCCAGAAATCGAGTTCGGCGGCGGGCATTTGGGCGAAGCCCAACAAGGGGCAAGCGAGCAGGAGCAGGGTAATGCAGCGTGTTTTCATATTTTTTTGGAGTAAAAATGGCGGGAAGGGTGCGGAAGGAGGGTAAATCCGGTAAAGGTTTACGGATTGGAGCCGGCTGCTCGTGGCATTTTTGCTCTGGCACTAAATCTGAGATACTATTTCAACAAGTCACGATGAT